>NZ_JALHAT010000030.1:0-93225 GCF_022818885.1 Novosphingobium mangrovi
GTTCGCGCAGCGCATCGAGCTTGCGCACGGTGCTCTCGCGGCCCGACAGGACCGTCAGCACCTCGGGACTGCCCGAGAGGTCGAGACGCACCACAACCGAGGCATCGCTCTGGCGGATGAGGAAGCAGCGCGAGTGCGCCGGGAGCGTGCGGATCACTTCGAGTTCGTGGAGCGACAGGCCAAAGCCCTCGCAGTAATCCTCGGGCCGCGCGCGCGAGTTGGGCATGAAGAGCATGGTCGCGGTCTGCTCGACCAGCGCGGTCGAAATGCGGCTGTCGAGCGCGTCGCGCGCCGACTGGGTGGCAAAACCGACCAGCGCGTTCCTCTTGCGCAGGGTCTTGAGCCAGTCGCGAATGCGCGCGGCGAAGACCTCATCATCGAGCGCCTTCCACCCCTCATCGATGAGGATCATGGTCGGCTCGCCGTCCAGACGCTCATCGATCCGGTGGAACAGGTACATCATCACCGGCGTGCGCAGACGCGGGCTTTCCAGAAGCGCGGTCATGTCGAAACCCAGGACACGGGTGTCGAGATCGAGCCGGTCCTCGGCGTTGTCGAAGAGCCAGCCGTGTTCGCCCCCTGCAATCCAGGCATCGAGACGCGAGGCGAGATCGCCCGGTTCGGGACGGCGGGCACCGGCCAGCAGCTCCCGGAAATGCGAGAGACGGCGCAGCGAGGCATCGTTGTGATAGGCCGCATCGACTGCGCTTGCGATGGTCGCCATCTCTTCGGCGCCCTTGGCCTCGAGCAGGACGCCCAGCCAATCGCGCAGGAATGCGCGGTTGGCGTCGGTATCGGGCAGCGCGAGCGGGTTGAAGCCGGTAGGGTGGCCCGCCGCGATGCGGCTGTAGGTGCCGCCGATACCGCGCAGGAAAACCTCGGCGCCGCGGTCCTTGTCGAAGAGGATCGTGCGGGGCGCGAACTTCTGCGCCTGCGCGGCCAGGAAGTTCATGACCACCGACTTGCCCGAACCCGACGGTCCGATGACAGTGAAGTTACCAAGATCGCCCTGGTGGAAGTTGAAGAAGAACGGGGTCGAACTGGTGGTCGCCAGCAGCGTCACCGCCTCGCCCCAGTGGTTGCCGCTCGCCTGACCCAGCGAAAAGCCGTGGAGCGAGCCGAAACAGGCCATGTTCGCGCTGGAGATGAGCGCACGGCGCACGAGGAACTCTTCGTTTCCGGGGAACTGCCCCCAGAAAGCAGGCTCCAGATTCGCATCCTCGCGTACCGCAACCGCGCCCGCATCGGCGAGCGAAGCGGCGCAGGCCGCGCTCAAGGTATCGAGTTCGTCGAGCGTGTCGGCGCGGACCAGCACCGAGAGGTGATGGTCGCCGAAGCCGACCGCGCCAGTGCCCAGCGCGTCGCGCGCGGAGACCATCTCGGACCGCTCGGCCATGGCCTCTTCGTCGGCCGAACGCAGGCGTCGAATGGCAAGATCGATGCGCTCGCGCGCGATCTGGCGATCACAGGGCGCATAGGTTTCGGTCAGCACCATCTCGGCGGGCAGGCGCAGCAGCGCATCGGTCAGCCCGGGCGACGTCGCATCGGGGTATTCCTTCAGGCTGACCATGGCGCCAAAGGCAGGCCGCCCATCGGCCCCGCGCAGTTCCAGCGCGTCGAGGCCGAAGTTGATGCGGCGATAGGGCAGCATGTGGCCGATGTCGGTGCCCGCAGCCGGACGGCGCACAGGCCGCATCTCGCCGTTGTAGAGCGCGCTCAGCAGTTCAAGGACTTCCGAACAGGTGCCCGTCGTGCCTTCGTAATCGCCCAGAAGCCGCGCGCCGTAAGCGCCAAGCGAAGCCACCATGGCCGCGGCGGCCGCGCGCAGCGCGCGCACATCGGCCGGGTCGATCCCGGTGCCATCCTCGCCCTTGCTGCCACGCAAGCTACGCGAAAGACGATCGGCCCAGCCCGCCTTGCCGCGCGCGGGACGGCGCACCAGGGTAATGAACTGGTCGTTGACGAACAGATCGCCCGAGCGCGTCCGCTCACGCCAGCGCGCGTCGATATGCGCGGCGAGCGGGTCCTCGAAATGGCCGTCGAGTTCGACTTCGACGCGGCGGCGGATGACGTGGTGATAGAGCACGAAGCGCGCATCGAGCGAGGAGCGCAGCAGCACCTCGCGCGTCGCCACGTGGGCGTTGAGCTCATCGGTGTCGGCGGTCTCGAAAGCCAGCCCCGGCACCATCAGCGCCAGCGCCAGCGATCCATCGCGCAGGCGCACCACGCTTTCATCGACAAGCTGCGCATAGGGCAGACGGTCCCCCGCCACCGCTTCCTTGGCGGCCCAGCCCGTCAGCACGTCCTTGAAGCGACGACCCATTGTCATTCCCCCGCGAGCGCCCCTCAGGGCGCGTAACTGTTGCAGCCCCAGCGCTTCCAGTTGCGCACGCGGGGACACTTGCTGACTTTCTTGAGCCAGAGATCGAAGACCCGCGGTTCACGCAGGCAGGCGAGGTAGCCGATCGCGTGCATCACCGCGAAGGCGAGCAGCGCCGCGAAGTTCTTGGTGAGCAGGAAGACCTCGGTCGTCACCATCCCGTTGATGATGAAGTAGCTGAAGGTCACTCCGGCGAACATCTGCGGCCGGGTCAGCGCCCTGTGAACCGGGAAGCGGGCCAGCGCCATCGCGGCTCAGCCTGCGACCTGCTGGATGCCCGATACGATCGCGCCCGCACCGAACAGCACGAAGACGCCGATGATGACCGTCGCGCCAAAGCGCCAGTTCATGCGGCCCGTCAGCATGCCGAAGCCCACCGCGGCCACTGCCATGACGGCCACTGCCGTGGCGACATTGCCAAGCAGGGTACCCTGCAGCCAGGTGAGCGCGTTGACGATGGGGCCCGAACCGGCAGGGTCCTGCTGACCGGCCACCTGCGCGAAAGCGCGCACGGGGCTGAGAAGCATCGTTGCAAGGGCCAGGAGCCCCGAAAAAACCTTGGAAAGCGATCGCCGTGAAACGCAAACGAACGTCATAACTCGAATCATCCTGCCCTGTGTCTGGGGGCGGATTGCGCGAATCTTGTGACAAGCTTGTGACGATCACACGGCGAAGACGTCATTCTCCCATCTCCCCTGCGCCAGAGCGCCCACGGGGCCCGGCTGGCGACGCAGGCGCTGACGAAGCAGGAGCCCATTCTAGATGGTGCCGGCGCGACCCGAAAGGCGACCATCCGAGGTAGGGCATCGGGGGTAGGAGCAGGGCCAGAAGGGATGAGGCGCCCAGCCGCGGCCACATCGGTGAGCCGCGTGCAAGGCAATCGCAGGCACGTGCGAGCAGACCTGCCGGGGGCAGGAAGAGGACAGAGACAAGGGCCCGCCGAGACAGGGGCCCACCCAAGGCTCAAAGACTCGCGCGCGCGAGTCGGGCGGTGGGCCCAGTACTCGAAAAAGGGAGGCGAAACCTCAGAGCATGGCGAGCGTGCGCTGCGCGTCGAGCCCTTCACGCTTGGCGGTCCGCGCAATGTAGCGCGAATCGATCCACTTGCCGCTGCCGGTTTCGAGGTCGTAGCGCTCATCGCTGACAATGGCGGCATCGTAGGCCTTGCGCGCGTCGTGGACGCGGCCAAGGCGGGTATAGGCCGCCCCCAGGTTGATCAGGAGCGCAGGGTCCTCCCCGCGCACCTCGCGCGCGGCCAGCAGCTTGGCGAGCGCCGCCTGGTCCTGCCCGGCCACGAGTTCGGCGTAGGCCACGTCCTGCGATTCGGCGCGCGGCAGTTCGACCGTGAGCGAAAGGGCGGACTGGCCAGCAAGGAGAGCCAGAGCTGCGGCGGTCAAGGACATGTGTTTTTCTCCCTCGAGTTCATCAATGCGGCCGATTGTGCGCGAAAAGCCACAGCCCTCAAGCAAAATGACAGGAGTGTCATAAAACTGCAATCTTGATGCGAACCCCGCAGAAATACGTGAGTCGTTGCGAACGGTTCTTCGTCCCCGCACGCCTTGACACACGACCGTCACATCCCGGTCAGAAAAGTCCATATTTCTGTCATGGCAACGCCAACAAATTGTCACCCCCCACCCCTAGGACGCCGCCAACGATGGCGGGCCCGCCGCGATCGTCGAATTTGATCCACTCGATCGAAACCGATCCAACGGGGGAATACACGTGAAGAAATTCTCTGGCCTGATGCTCCTGGGCTGCAGCGCTCTCGCACTTGCGGGCTGCGGGGCCGATGACATTGCCTCGCCCGGCGCCGGAAGCGTCGTGGTCAACAACGGTGGCGGCACCACGCCGACGCCCACGCCCACGCCGACCACCGGCGTGATCGAAGCGGCCGCGGAATGCCCGACCTTCAACGCGACGGGCGGCCTGTCGAACGACGGCACCATCGAGGACCCCAACGGCAATTCCTGGCGCATCTGCACCCTGCCCGCACTGGTCGATGCCAGCTCCAGCCTGCCCAACGAGACGGGCGTTCTCTATCGCATCAACGGCCGCGTGGACGTGGGCTGCGACGGCGGCTTCTCGGTCCCGTCCTCGGGCTCGCCCTACACCACCACCACCGCCTCGTGCCTCAACGCCGGCATCTCGAGCCTGACCTCGGACACCGCAGTTGAGCTGACCATCGATCCGGGCGTCATCGTCTACGCCGAGAACGCCGCCGATCCCGCCTGGCTTGCCGTCAACCGCGGCAACACGATCCAGGCCAACGGCACCGCCTCCTCGCCGATCGTGTTCACCAGCCGCCAGAACGTCGTCGGCTCGGCCACCGACAGCTCGGATCGCCAGTGGGGCGGCATCGTGCTGCTCGGCCGCGGCATCATCACCGACTGCACCGCGGGCGGCAGCGTCGCCACCGACGATTGCCAGCGCGAGACCGAAGGCGCCGCGACGCCGGCCACCTTCGGCGGCCGCGACAACGGCTACAGCGCCGGTTCGCTGCAGTACGTGCAGATCCGTTACTCGGGCTACAACCTGGCGCCCGACGCCGAGCTCCAGTCGCTCACCGGCGGCGGCCTGGGCACGGGCACCACGCTCGACTACATCCAGACCGTCAACAGCTCGGACGACGGCTCGGAGTTCTTCGGCGGCGCGGTCAACATGAAGCACTACATCGCGGTCAACGCCGACGATGACAGCCTCGACACCGACACCGGCCTCAAGGGCAACTTCCAGTACCTGCTGCTGCTCCAGCGTGCAGGTGCGGGCGATGCCTTCTTCGAGATCGACTCGAACAACAACATCAACTCCGATCCGGCCGACCGCCAGCAGTCGACCTTCGCCAACTTCACCGCGATCCAGTCGGGCAACCGTCCGGACAACTCGGACGAAGCCAGCATCCTGGTGCGCGGCGACTCGGACATCAACTTCGTCAACGGCATCATCAACACGCCGAGCAACGAGTGCATCCGCGTCGATGGCCGTACCGCCACCGGTTCGGCGACCTTCACCGCCAACTCGGTCGTCATGACCTGCGGTGACACCGGTCCGTTCCTGAGCACGGGCAGCCAGTACTCGGGCACGAACACCGCTGAAGACATGTTCAACGCGGGCACCAACAACAACGCCTCGATCACCTCGACGCTGACCAGCACCTTCGTCAACGGCTCGAACGAGAGCGGTGTCGTGGCCTACGCCAACATCACCGACTTCTCGAGCTTCTTCGACGTGGTCGACTACATCGGTGCCGTGCGCGATGCCAACGACACCTGGTTCCGCGGCTGGACCTGCGACAACGCCACCGCCGATTTCGGCACCGGCAGCCTGTGCACCGGTCTTCCGGTCGCCTGAACGATCGCCCGTTGAACGGGGAAAGGGGCGGTCTGTCGGGCCGCCCCTTTCGCTGATCCGAATTTATGTGTTTCTGAGGGGGAACCTTCCCATGACCAAGTCGCGGCTCGTCCCGCTCCTGCTTCTCTCCACGGTGATGACGCCGGGTATCGCGCAAGCGCAGGACAGCACTACCACGCCCGAAACCCTTGCCGCTCCCGCCGAGACGGCGCAGGACGAAACCGAAGTCGAAGGCCCCGACGTTTCGATCCCGGGCGGTGCGATCATCGTGACCGGTCGGCGCATCGTCAACGTCGAGCGCTCCGCGACCGAGGTCCTCTCGGTTCTCTCCAGCGAAGATATCGCGCGCACTGGCGAAGGCGACATTGCGGGCGCCCTGGGCCACGTCACCGGCCTTTCGGTCGTGGGCAACGGCTATGTCTACGTGCGAGGCCTGGGCGATCGCTACTCGCTCGCGCTGCTCAACGGCTCCCCCCTTCCCAGCCCTGAACCGCTCAAGCGCGTCGTTCCCCTCGACCTCTTCCCGACCAGCGTCGTGGCCTCCTCGATGGTGCAGAAGAGCTACTCGGTGAACTTCCCGGGCGAATTCGGTGGCGGTGTGATCAACCTGACCACCCAGGCCGTGCCCGAGGAAAGCTTCCTCAAGATCGGCGGCGGCATTGGCTGGGACAGCGAGACCACCAACAAGCTGAGCTATTCCTACTACGGCTCCAAGACCGACTGGACGGGCTATGACAACGGCCTGCGCCGCGTGCCCCATGACATGCAGGCGCTGTTCGACAGCAACCAGGCGCTCAACCCCAACAGCGAGCTGGCCGACGACATCGGCTCGATCCTGTTCACGCCGCGCAACTCGGTGATCCAGACCATCGAGAACACGCAGCCCAACTTCAGCGCCGATCTTTCGGCGGGCACCTCCTTCGACCTTGGCGGCGCGACGCTCGGCGTGATCGCAACCGCGGGCTATTCGAACACCACGCAGACCCGCCAGGCGCTGCGCCAGTCGACCCAGCTCCTCTCGGGCGCTTACGAGGACCGCGATCAGGACGGCACCACTGTCCAGAGCGACAACCGCATCATCGTCAACGGCCTTCTTGGCCTGGGCCTTGAATGGGGTGAAAACTCGATCCGCTGGACCAACGTCTATATCCACGACACCGACAAGTACGCGGCCCTCGCCTCCTTCAAGCAGCCCCAGCAGAACGATGACTGGGACTTCATGGAGCAGAGCACGGGCTGGTACGAACGCCAGCTGATCGACAGCCAGTTCACCGGCGAGTTCAAGCCCACCGACGACACCACGATCGATCTGCGCGCCGGATACGCGAACTCCAAGCGCCTCGCTCCCTACGAAATCGTCTCGCGCTACATCCGCCGCAACACCGGCGATGGCAGCGTGGGGGACCTGTTCACCAACGCGCTGGGCAGCGGCACCGGATCGGCGCCGACTTCGATCTCCTTCTCGCGCCTCAACGAAGATGTCTGGTCGGCGGGCGCCGACGTCAGCCACCGCTTCTCGACCAACTGGTCGGGCACGGTGGGATATGCCTACCAGATCAACTCGCGCGAGAGCCGCCAGCGCCAGTTCCTGGTCATTGCCAACGGCGATTCCGAACTGATCGAAGCGCTGGGCACCGCGCGCCTCGACGTGCTGCTCCAGACCGGCATGTGGTACCTTGATCGCACCGGGCTCGACTACGACCTGCAGCTGCAGGACCCGACCGCGCCTTACGCCAACTACCGCGCACGTCTGCTCAACCACGCCTTCTATGCCAAGGTCGATGGCACGCTGGCCTATGGCCTCACCCTCGATGCGGGTGTGCGCTGGGAGTGGGCCAAGGAGCAGTCGCTGCTGGTCCCGGTCGAAGGCGTGGCCGAAAGCGGTGTGACGCTGAAGAACGAGTACTTCCTGCCGGCCGCCACGCTGACCTACGAGATCGATCCCGAGATGCAGATCCGCATCAACGGCTCGAAGACCATCGCGCGGCCCCAGTTCCGCGAGCTGATCTTCCAGAACTTCTTCGATCCGGAAACCAACCGCACCTATCAGGGCAACCCGCAGCTCATCGACAGCCAGCTCTACAACGCCGAAGCCCGCTGGGAGTGGTACTTCAACCGCGACGAGCATGTCTCGCTGGGTGGCTTCTACAAGCACATCAAGAACCCGATCGAGAGCTACCTGCTCTACTCGAACGGCTACTTCACCCGCTATGCCAACGCGCCAAGCGCCGATCTTTACGGTGCGGAAGTCGAACTGCAGAAGTACTTCGACCTCTACAACCTGGGTTCGTTCTTCGAGACCCGCCGCATCGCCGTCAACGCGAACTACACCTACACCAAGTCGCAGCTCAACGTGACCGCCGATGACGTCACCAACGTCAACGGCTTCCTCTCGGCGGCGACCAACTACTTCGTCGACGGCGCGCCGCTGACCGGCCAGTCCGAGCACATCGCCAACTTGCAGTTCGGCCTGGAAGACACCGACAGCCTCTCGCAGCAGACGATCATGCTCAACTACGCCTCCAAGCGCGTCACCAGCCGCGGCGTCAACGGCACCATCCGTCAGCCCGACATCTTCGAGCACCCCGGCTTCACCATCGACGTGATCGTGCGCCAGGGCATCATGATCGGGGCGAGCGAACTGGAACTGAAGTTCGAGGGCCGCAACCTCACCGGACGCGCCCACAAGGAGTACCAGAGCTTCGAAGACGGCGACGTCCAGTTCAACACCTACGACCTGGGCCGGGTGTTCAAGGCATCCGCCTCGATCAAGTTCTGACCTTACCGTTTCTTGCGAACACGCCGGGAAGCCCCCTTCCCCCGCGTGACCTCACAGCCCGGCCGCAGCGATGCGGCCGGGCCTTTTTTTGGCTTACCGCCCATCGAACATCGCCTCCACGCCCGTCTTGCACCGCGCCGATCACGCAGCTAGGAGGCGGGCTCGTCACACGGGGAGTAGCCGCCTGCCCTCCCGCCCCTGCTTCCCGGCAAGGGTTCCGGCAGGCCCTGTCGTCAACATACTTGGCCGAGAGGCCATGGCGCACAGGAGATCGCGCAGAATGGTTCAAGGGCCTTCCTATCGCGCTTCGGGCAAGACCAGAGACGCCGGACGCCATCGCCTGGCCGGGCGGGGGCCGATGGCCTCTTTGCGTTCACTGCCCGCCCGGCCCGGATAGAAATTCGATATGATGGAAGCCTTTCTCACCTCGAGCGCGGTTGTTGCTCTCGCCGAAGTCGGCGACAAGACGCAGCTCCTCGCGATCGTGCTCGCCACTCGCTTCAAGAAGCCCTGGCCGATCGTCGCGGGCATTCTTGTCGCCACGCTTGCCAACCACTTCCTCGCCGCGCTCGTGGGCGAACAGGCCGCGGCGTTCCTGGATGGCCTGTGGTTCCGCTATCTCGTGGCGGCCAGCTTCATCGTCATGGGCCTGTGGACGCTGATCCCGGACACGTTCGACGAGGACGATGAGCCCAGGCCGGGCCGCTTCGGGCCGTTCCTCGCCACGACCATCGCCTTCTTCCTCGTCGAGATGGGCGACAAGACCCAGATCGCGACCGTGGCGCTCGCCGCCCGCTTCGAGAGCGTGGTGCCGGTCATGCTGGGCACGACGCTGGGCATGATGATTGCCAATGCGCCGGCCGTATTCCTCGGCAACGCGCTCATCGAACGCGTCCCCATGCGCGTGGTCCACTTGATTGCAGCGCTGCTGTTCGTAGCAATCGGCCTGTGGCTGCTCGTCCAGACTGCGGGCTGGCTCGGCTGATCTCCTTGTCGGAACGCATGGCGTCTTCCTCGCGTTGAGGTTTCAAACACCAACACGAGGAGATACGCCATGGACGACAAGGTTCAGCACACCTTCTGGAAGGCCTTCGCCGACAGCCCCTTCATCATGATGAAGCTGTCCGATGCGCCTGGCCACGCCGAGCCGATGACGGCGATGCTCGACAAGGATGCGACCCATTCGATCTGGTTCTTCGCGCGCCGCTCCAACCGCATCGCGGGCGGCGGCAAGGCAATGGGCCAGGTCATGACCAAGGGCCACGACGTCTTCGCCTGTCTATCGGGCACCCTCACCGAAGATACCAGCGTCACGCGCCGGGGCGACCTCTGGAACAACGCGGT
Source organism: Novosphingobium mangrovi (assembly GCF_022818885.1). NCBI lineage: Bacteria > Pseudomonadati > Pseudomonadota > Alphaproteobacteria > Sphingomonadales > Sphingomonadaceae > Novosphingobium > Novosphingobium mangrovi. The sequence continues at coordinate 9,855 of NZ_JALHAT010000030.1, forward strand.
CGAGGCCTGGTTTCCCGAAGGCAAGGACGATCCCGATGTGATCATGCTGCGCTTCGACATTGCAGATGGCGAAGTATGGACCGCCGACATGGGCCTGAAGCAGGTCTACAAGCTCATCACCGGCAAGCCGATCCACGCCGAGAACGTGGGCGAGCACGCGCTGGGCGCGGTCTGACAGTCTGAAATGCGCGTGACGACGCGGCCCGCTCAGGCCGCGTCGAACACGTAACCGAGCGAGCGCACGGTGCGCAGCGGATTGCCCGCCCCCACGCCCTTGAGGGCACGGCGCAGGCGGCCGATCCACACGTCCACGGTGCGCTCGTCGACCGGCGGCTCCTGTTTGCCCAGCGCCGCGATCAGCTGCGCGCGTGTAAAGACCCGCCCCGGATGCTCGATGAAGTAGCGCAGGAGACGCAGTTCGTTGGGCATGAGCGAAATGGGCTTGCCCTGCCAGCGCGCCTGGAAGGCCGCGACATCGACGGTCAGGTCACCCTGGGCCACGGTGCGGATGCCGGTGGCATCATGTTCACTGACATTGGCCCCCAGCACGCGGTCGAGCAGTGCGTTGCGCACGAGCGGACCGACTATGTAGTCATCCGCCCCCATGCGCAGCGCGCGCTTGCGGTCCTCGACATTGTCTTCTTCGAGCACCATCGTCACATGCGCATGCGCGGTCAGCGCATCGGCGCGCAGACGGCGGCAGAGCTCCAGACCCGACATTTCGGGGAGCACCCAGTCCACGAAGACCCACAAGGCGCCCTCGATCAGCGGCAGTTCGCAATAGTCTGTCCAGCGGTGCAGCACCACGTCGAAGTCGTCGTGGCGAAACGGCGCGTAGCCGCCCGAGAGTTCGCTGGCCAACAGGATATCAATACGCCGCATTGGCCCCTTTTCCCCTAAGGTTCCGCGGCTACTTGCAGGCGAAGTGTGACGGACAGGTGACAATTCGGCGACGTCCGCGTGAATTTGGCACACAGGTACAGATTGTCACACAAGTGCCGCCCAACCGTCACGCCCACGCAACGGCGTCATGGCAGTTCACAGGGACACGCTGGAGCAACCGGGGAGGCCACGCATGGCCAAGGACGTGGACGCACTTTTCGAGATGGCAGGCAAGATTCCCGAGTGGCTCGACCTGCCCGACCCCAAGGGCTTTCGCCCCAAGCGCAAGTATGAAACCATCTGGATTTCCGACGTGCACCTGGGCACACGCGGCTGCAATGCCGACATGCTCGTCGACTTCCTGCGCTCGGTCGAGTGCCGCACGCTTTACCTCGTGGGCGACATCGTCGATGGCTGGCGCCTGCGCAAGAACTGGTACTGGCCCGACGCCCACAACGAAGTGATCCGCCGCATCCTCAAGATGGCGCACCGCGGAACCCGCGTGGTCTTCATCGCGGGCAACCACGACGAGATGCTGCGCGACTACGCCGGGCTCACCTTCGGCGGGGTCGAACTGGTCATGGAAGCGATCCACGAAACCCGGGACGGCCGGCGCCTCCTCGTCACCCATGGCGATGCCTATGACGGCGTCGTCCTCTACCACAAGTGGCTCGCCTACCTTGGCGACCAGGCCTACGGGCTGCTGCTGCGCGCGAACATCGTCTTCAACGCGGTGCGCCGCCGTCTCAAGATGCCCTACTGGTCGCTCTCGGCCTATATGAAGAAGCGCGTGAAGAACGCGGTGGCCTATATCTCCTCGTTCGAGGAAGCGGTTGCCTCCGAAGCCACCCAGCGGGGCTTCGACGGGGTCGTCTGCGGCCATATCCACTGCGCCGAGATCCGCGAATTCGGCGGCATCACCTACTACAACGACGGCGACTGGGTGGAGAGCTGCACCGCGCTGGTCGAGGACTTCACAGGCGCGATCTCGATCGTCGACTGGGTCGCCGAGACGGGCGGGCGCACAGCGCCTGCCGCCGCACCGGAGCATACCCCCCAAGGTGCCGATCATCCCGCCCCTCTGCCCGCCCCTGCGGCAACTGGAGCCCTCGCATGAGACTGGCGCTTGCAACCGATGCCTGGCTGCCGCAGGTCAATGGCGTCGTCCGCTCCCTTCGCGCAACGCTCGAGGAACTGACAGCCCGCGGCCACAGTGTCGAGACGGTCACCCCCGACAAGTTCCTCACCGTTCCCATGCCTGGCTATGCCGAAATCCGGCTGGCGATGGCTCCGCGCTTCGGCGTGCGGCGCATGCTCGATGCCGCCCAGCCGCAGCTCGTCCACATCGCCACCGAAGGCCCCATCGGCTGGGCGGCGCGCGGCTGGTGCCTCTCACGCGGGGTGCCCTTCACCAGCGCCTTCCACACCCGCTTCCCCGAGTACGCCGCCGTGCGCACCGGAATCAGTGCCGAGCGGTTCTGGCCGATCATGCAGCGCTTCCACGCGCCCTCGAGCGGGGTCCTTGTCTCGACCCGCAGCTTCGCGCGCGAACTGGCGGGACGCGGGATCGCCAACACCATGCCCTGGAGCCGGGGTATCGACCATGACCTGTTCCGCCCGGAAGGACCGCGCCATCCCTTGATGGCCAAGCTGCCGGGCCCGATCCTTCTCAACGTCGGACGCGTCGCACCTGAGAAGAACCTGGAAGCCTTCCTCGACGCCGACATTCCGGGCAGCAAGGTCGTCGTCGGCGATGGCCCGGCGCTCGAAAGCCTCAAGCGCCGCTATCCCGAGGCCCATTTCCTCGGCCCCATGCGCGGGGAGGAATTGGCGAGCGCCTACCGCGCGGCCGATTGTTTCGTCTTCCCCAGCCGCACCGACACCTTCGGCCTCGTCGTGATCGAGGCGCTGGCCTGCGGTGTGCCCGTGGCGGGTTATCCGGTAACCGGCCCGATCGATATCCTGGGCGAAGACGGGTGCGGCGTGGATCTTCCGGTCGTCTGCCCGGCAGGCGTGCTCGACACCGATCTTTCCCGCGCCATCGAGGGCGCACTGGCCATCCCGCGCGAGGATGCCGCGACAATGGGCAGCCTCTACTCCTGGGAGCGTGCGACGGACCAGTTCCTGACCGCCATCACCCGCGCCGTCGAAGCGGCCCAGGATGGGCGCGCGCACGAAGCGGCCTGAGAAGCGGCCTTCATTTTCCGCCCCTGATTTACACTTTGCCTGAAATGAAAACGCCGGGAGCCTTTCGGCCCCCGGCGGATATTCAGTTGACGTCCATCGCGTAACCCGCCGCACGGACCGTGCGGATGGGATCGGCCTCACCATCACGGTTGATCGCCTTGCGCAGGCGCCGGATGTGGACGTCCACGGTGCGCTCGTCGATGTCGGAGTCCATGCCCCACACCCCGTCTAGGATCTGCTGGCGCGAGACCACGCGGTTCGGGCGCTCCATGAAGTAGCGCAAGAGGCGAAATTCGGTGGGGCCCAGGTGCAGCGGCTCACCGCCGCGACGTACCCGGTGGCTTGTCGCATCAAGCTCGATATCGCCCCACTGCAGGACATTGCCCGCAAGGCTGGGGCGCGAGCGGCGAAGCAGCGCCTCGATCCGGGCCATCAGCTCGCGCGGGGAAAAGGGCTTGGTCATGTAGTCGTCGGCGCCCGTCTTGAGGCCGCGGATCATGTCCTCCTCCTCGCCGCGCGCGGTGACCATGATGACGGGGATCTGCGCGGTTTCCTGGCTCTTGCGCAGCTGGCGGCAGACCTCGATGCCCGGAATCTGCTCGATCATCCAGTCGAGCACGATGGCATCGGGCGCCTGTTCGCGCACCATGACGAGAGCTTCCTCGCCATCGCCCGTGCTGCGCACGTCATAGCCTTCGGCAGAGAGGTTCCAGGTGAGCAGTTCGCACAAGGCGACATCGTCTTCGACAACAAGGACCGAGGGGTTCATCGGATCTTCCCTAGCTGGGGGAGGCACCTGCCCGGCGCCCCCCGGATCAGGTTCACAAGGTTCAGGCGAAGCCGCCGGTATCGTCGGTCTGGCTGTCGCGCTCGGTGCAGTATTCACCCGTTGCGGCGTAGTAGACCATCTCGGCGACGTTGGTCGCGTGGTCGCCGATGCGTTCGAGGTTGCGCGCGATGAACAGCATCTGCGCGGCCACGGTGATGGTGGAGGGGTTCTCCATCATGTGCGTGAGCAGCGAACGGAACAGCGTGTTGTAGAAGTGGTCGAGCTTGGCGTCGCGGCGGATGACCTCCACGGCCAGCTGCGCATCGCGCGAGCCATAGGCGTTGAGGACGTCGCGCACCATGCCTTCAGCGATCTCGGCCATGGTCGGGACCAGGGTCACGGGATCGATGTTGGCCGCGCGGTCAAGCGCGTCGATGCGCTTGGCGATGTTCTTGGCATAGTCACCGATACGCTCGATCACGCCCGAGATCTTGAGCGCGGCGATGACGTCGCGAAGGTCGTCGGCCATCGGCGCGCGAAGGGCAATGGTGCGCACGGCAAGCCGGTCCACCTCGGCCTCGAGCGCGTCGAGCTTGGCGTCATTGGCGACAACCTCGCGGGCGAGCTCGTCGTCGTGCTGGGTCAGCGCCTTGATCGCATCGCGAATGGCCACTTCGGCAAGCCCGCCCATTTCGGCGACGAGGCCGCGCAGCTGACCGATCTCGGAATCGAAGGCCTTGACGGTATGATCAACCATACGAATGTCCCTGTTGGCCCGCGCCCCTTTTGCAGGGGTCTAGCGGGACTGAAGCTATCAGCCGTAGCGGCCGGTAATGTAGTCCTTGGTGCGATCCTCACGCGGGGTCGTGAAGATCTCGCTCGTCTCGCCGTATTCGACCAGGTGCCCCAGGTGGAAGAAGGCGGTGCGCTGCGACACGCGCGCGGCCTGCTGCATCGAGTGGGTCACGATGACGATGGCGTAGGTGTCCTTGAGCTCGTCGATCAGCTCCTCGATGCGCGCGGTCGCGATCGGGTCGAGCGCGGAGCACGGCTCGTCCATGAGGATGACCTCGGGACTGACCGCGATGGCGCGCGCGATGCACAGACGCTGCTGCTGGCCGCCCGAAAGCGCGGTCCCCGCGTCCGAGAGGCGGTCCTTCACCTCGTCCCACAGGCCCGCCTTGGTGAGCGAGCGCTCGACGATCTCGTCCATCTGCGCCTTGCCCTGGGCAAGCCCGTGGATACGCGGCCCGTAGGCGATGTTCTCGTAGATCGACTTGGGGAACGGGTTGGGCTTCTGGAACACCATGCCCACGCGCGCGCGCAGGGCAACCGGGTCCATCGAGGCCGCGTAGATATCCTCGCCATCGAGCAGGATCTCGCCCGTCACCTTCGCGCCCGCGATGGTGTCGTTCATGCGGTTGAGCGAGCGCAGGAACGTGGACTTGCCGCAGCCCGAGGGGCCGATGAAGGCAGTGACGATGCCGTTGTCGATGTCGATCGAGACGTTGTCGATCGCCTTTTTCTCGCCGTAGAAGACGTCGACGTTGCGGGCAATAAGCTTGGGTTCGGTCATAATCCTACCAGCGGACCTCGAATTTGTTTCGAAGGTATATGGCCAGGCCGTTCATCGCCAGCAGGAAGACCAGCAGGACGATGATGGCAGCCGAGGTGTTCTGGACAAAGCCCTTGTCGATCTCGTCCGACCACAGGAAAATCTGCATCGGAAGCACACTCGAAGGGTCGGTGACGCCGCCCGGAGGGGTGGCGACGAAGGCGCGCATGCCAATCATCAGCAGCGGCGCGGTTTCCCCCAGCGCACGGGCCATGCCGATGATCGTGCCGGTGAGAATGCCCGGAAGGGCCAGCGGCAGCACGTGGTGGAAGGTCGTCTGCACCTTGCTCGCCCCGATGCCGTAGGCGGCCTCGCGGATCGAGGGCGGAACGGCCTTGATCGCGTTGCGCCCGGAAATGACGATGACCGGCATCGTCATCAGGGCCAGCGTCAGGCCGCCGACCATCGGCGAGGAACGCGGCAGGTGCAGCGTGTTGATGAAGACCGCCAGGCCCAGCAGGCCGAAGATGATCGAGGGCACGGCAGCCAGGTTGTTGATCGAGACCTCGACGATGTCGATCCACTTGTTCCTGGGCGCGAACTCCTCAAGGTAGATCGCGGCGAGCACGCCCATCGGGAAAGCCAGCAGCAGCGTCACCAGCATGGTGAGGAGCGAGCCCTTGGCCGCGCCCCACACGCCCGCGATGTCGGGGTTCGTAGAGTCCGCGCCCGAGAGGAACGACCAGTCAAGGCCGCCCAGCCCGTTCTTGAGCATGATGACAAGGAGCAGCGCCAGGAACGCGACCGAGAGGACGACGGCGCCAAGGCCCAGAGCCTTGAAGCGGCGTTCCGCGGCGTGGCGCTTCGCAAGGCGCTTTTGCGCCTCGGGCGATTGCCAGGTTGGATTACTCATAAGCTTCCCGGAACCGCTTCACCACGCGCAGCGCGATGATGTTGAGGACGAGGGTGACGATGAACAGGATCAGGCCCAGCGCGAAGGCCGACAGGGTCTTGGGGCTGTTGAATTCCTGGTCGCCCGTCAGGAGCTGGACGATCTGGAAGGTGACCGTGGTCATCGAATCGAGGGGGTTGGCCGAAAGGTTGGCCGCCGCGCCCGCGGCCATGACGACGATCATCGTCTCACCAATGGCGCGGCTGATCGCCAGCATGACGCCTGCAACGATGCCCGGAAGCGCGGCGGGGAGCAGCACCTTCTTGATCGTCTCGGAACGGGTTGCGCCCAGCGCCAGCGAACCGTCGCTCATCGCGCGCGGGACGGCGGCAAGCGCATCGTCGGCCATCGAGGACACGAAGGGAATGATCATCACGCCCATGACGAGACCGGCGGCCAGCGCGCTTTCGGTGGAGGGGTTGTCCGCTCCCATCGAGGCGGCGAAGTCGCGGATCATCGGCGCCACCGTCAGCGCGGCGAAGTAGCCGTAGACGACGGTCGGGATGCCGGCGAGGATCTCGAGGATGGGCTTGAGCCACTTGCGCACGCGGCGCGAGGCGTACTGCGTGAGGTAGACCGCGCTCATCAGGCCGAGCGGAATGGCAACCGCCATGGCAATGATCGCGCCAATGTAGATCGTGCCCCAGAACAGCGGAACCGCGCCGAAGTTCTCGTCGATGTCGGCGCCCATCGCGTTGCCAGGCGACCAGTGCGTGCCGGTGAGAAACGCGATCGGCGAGACGTCCTTGAAGAACAGCCCGGCCTCGAACACCAGCGAGGCGACAATGCCGAAGGTTGTCAGGATCGCCATCAGCGAGGCGAGCAGGAGCACGCCCATGACCACGCGTTCGACCTGGGTGCGCGCCTCGAAGCGCGCGCGGATGCGGGTGAAACCATAGGCACCGCCTGTAAAGGCGACAATCGCGACCAGCAGCGCGCCGATCAGCGAAAAGCGGGTGATGATCGCACGCAGCGGCGCGGCAAGCGCCTGCGCCTCGGAAGCGAAGACGGCCGCGCCCGGATCATTGGCCAGAAGGTAGGCCTGCGAGATGATCGCGCTGCGGTGCATGGCGTTGTCGGGGAGCGCCGCCGCAGCCGGATCGGCCAGCAACGCGCCTTCGACGAGGCCGGGCTGGATGCCCGACCACACGGCCCAGACGACAAGCGCCGGGACCACGATCCACAGCGCCAGGTGCCAGCCATGATAGTTGGGCATCGAGTGCATCGATCCGCGCCCGTCGTAGAGGAGGCGCGCACGCCCCCTCCCCACGAACCAGCCGATGAGGCCGAGGCCCACTACGGCCAGGAGAATTCCTGTCAAAATCATGGCCGGCAGCCGGTCCTTCTTACTTCAGTTCGCTCGGGTCGAGGAGCGTGCCCTCGGCGATGACCTTCGCGTTCTTTTCGCGCACGTCATCGGGCGAGATCACCATGCCCTTTGCCTTGAGAATGCCGTCGGGGCCCCAGGCCTTGGGCCAGGCGGCGACGTAGTCGGCAAGGCCCTTGATCGGGGCCATGTGCTGCTTCTTCACGTAGATGTAAAGCGGACGAGCGCCGGGGTAGGAGAAGTCGGAGATCGAGGCATAGGTCGGGGTCACGCCCGACATCGGAATGCCCTTCAGCACATCGCCGTTCTCTTCGAGGAACGAGTAGCCGAAGATACCCACGGCCTTCGAATTCTGCGAGATCTTCTGAACGATCAGGTTGTCGTTCTCACCCGCATCGACATAGGGGCCGTCTTCGCGGATCTGGTGGCAGGTCGCCTCGTACTTGTCCTTGTCGCTGTCCTTGAGCGCCTTGGTCGCCGCGTCGGTCTTGCAGCCTGCTTCCAGAATCAGTTCCTTGAGCGCATCGCGCGTGCCCGAAGTCGAGGGCGGACCGTAGACGAGGATGGGCATGTCGGGCAGCGCCGGGTTCACGTCCTTCCAGGTCTTGGCGGTGTTGGGCTTGCCGAACGGATTGGCGGCCAGCGCCTTGTAGATGTCGGTCGGCGTCAGCTCCATGCCGGGGCCGTCCTTGGCCTCGGCAAAGGCGATGCCGTCGATGCCGACCTGGATCTCCATGATCTCGGTGACGCCGTTGGCCTTGCAGGTTTCGTATTCGGACTTCTTCATCCGGCGCGAGGCGTCCTCGACATCGGGGAAGTCGAAGCCGACGCCCTGACAGAAGAGCTCCATGCCCGCGCCCGTGCCGGTCGATTCGATGACCGGCGACTTGCTGCCCGAGCTGCGGGCGAAGTCCTCGGCGACCGCGGTCGCGAAGGGATAGACCGTCGAGGAGCCGACGGCGGTCACGTAGTCGCGCGCACCCGAGGCGCCGCCGCCCGAGCTGCCGCAGGCGCTGAGCGCGAGCACCGAAGCCGCGGCGAGGACGAGAGAACTGATGGATCGCATGAAGATATCCCTTGGTCTGGACGTGCCGACGCCCCTATTGGCCTTGAATGACACTTCCATGACGAAAGCATGACATTCTTCGGCGGGGCCCGGAATAGGTCGTATCAGGTTCGGTCTAAGTCGGTCTTCCGCGCAGGCGACCAGCCCTCCTGGACTGGCCATCCTGCAGCGGGTCTAGGGCGTGCCCCGAAGCGATGCAAGCTGCACCGGGCACGCAAAGGTCGGGATTTCCTCCTCCTTTTGGACAGGAAAACCCGCAAGGTCAGGAACCGGGAGGCGCAGGCGGTGCCAATGGCTCGGGCGCACGCCTCCCGTTTGTCAGGACAGGATCAGAAGTCGACCTGCGCGCGCATCGCGATCACATCCACACCGTAGGAGCGGCTGCCGTCCGCGGTCTGATAGAACGCATCGGTGTAATCGAGGCGCGCGTAGTTGAGCATGAGGCGGGTGTAGTCGGTCTGGGTCCAGATCAGCGAAGCCTCATAGCCCTTCTGGCTGCCGCCCACGATGCCCGCATCAGTGAGGTCGAGGTAGTCGTAGCGCAAGTTGAGCTGGAGCGCCCCGAAGCCGCCCTCGCCCACCGGACGCGCGGGCTTCACGCGGTCGAACGTCCCGTGCTTGTAGCCGCGGGTATCGCCGCCGGTGAGGAAGTAGCCCACCTCGATCGCGCCGCCGAAGAAGGTCGGATCGGCATCGCCCACCGGGCGTGAGACATGCTGCCAGTGCCCTTCCGCGCTGGCGTGGAAGCGCCCGGCAATGACCGCGCTCTCCAGGCCATAGCCGATCTCGGCGTCGGCCGAGAAAAGCCCGGTGTTGATGTAGCGGGTCGAAGTGAAGTGCTCGAAGGGCCGCTGGCGGTAGCGCACGGCCGAACCCTGCTCGGGCAGCTTGGCGTAATGGTACGAACCGCCCAGGTGCACCTGGGCCGAGCCGATCTTCGGGGCATAGACCACGCGCGTGTCCACGCTGAAGTTCTTGTTCGGCGTATCCTCGGCGTTGTCCGAGAAGATGCCGCCCTGCAGCAGCAGGTCACCGGTGCTGTACTGGGCCGAGATGCCGATGCGGCGCTCGAAGTTGAAGGCGTCGGTATAGGCCGCACGCTCGATGAACGAGGTGTTGAGGCTGCTCGAGAGTTCTTCCAGGCCCTGGAAGGTGTTGTGCTGGCCCGCCTCGATGGTGAGACCACCGTCCTGGTAGCTGACGTAGGCGTCGGTAAAGTCGGCGGCGCCCGGTGCGAACTCGGTCTCGAACTTGTAGCCGAAGCCGCCCGGAATCTTGCCGGTCACGCGCAGACGCGCGCGGCGCACTTCGCTGCCGAAGCCGTCACTCGGCCCCAGGCTGTCGGGCGCATCGATGTACCCGGCATCCAGGTTGAGACGCCCACCCAGCTTGAAGGCCCAGCCATCCGAGGTGGTGACCTCGGGGCCGCCCTTGAACTTGACCTTCACGTCAGGCCCGGCCGCCTTTGCCGGTGCGGCGGCGGCGGTCACCACGGGCGCGGGGCTTGCACCCGCATTGGCCGCCAGCGCAGGCGTAGCCGCAGCCGAGGGAACGGCCGCAGGCGCGCCATTGCCTTGGGCGACCTGGGCTTCCAGATCCGCGATACGCGCCGCCATGCGCGCCATCTGCGCACGCATTTCCGCAAGCTCGCGCGCGACGGAGCTATCCGCACCTGCCTGCGCACCGTCGGCCGCATAGGCATCGATGGGGGCACCACCAGCCAGCACAAGTGCAACGGCCGCTGCCGAAATTCCAAGAACTGAACGCAACCCGAGACCTCATTTTTATAACGTCGATGTGTCTGTTGGGCGACGCCACTATGACCAGCAAATGTCACTTTGATGACATGGAGTGGAAACAGAGGTGCCCGCGACGGACAAAGCGACGTGTTCAAATGCTCAAGTGCTTGTCTTCGTACTCAAATCAATTTTCGCGCAGCGGCAGCATCAGGCTTGCGGTCGTGCCCGCGCCGGGGCGGCTGTCGATATCGAATCGGCCGCGGTGACGCTCGACGATGTGCTTGACGATGGAAAGTCCGAGCCCCGTTCCGCCCGCCGCGCGGCTGCGGCTGTTGTCGGCACGGTAGAAGCGTTCGGTCACGCGGGGCAGGTGTTCAGGCGCGATGCCTTCGCCTTCGTCGCGCACCATGACCAGCACCCAGCCGGTGCGCGCGACCTCCACCGAAAGGTGCACGGTGCCATCGGCCTTGCCGTACTTGAGCGCGTTGTCGATGAGATTGCGCAAGACCTGCAACAATTGCCCCTTGTCCCCTGCGATCACCGCGTGCTCGGCGTTGACGACCAGCTCAATGGTGGCGCTGGAGCGGAATTCGCCGGCGACTTCCTGAGCGAGCTGGACCATGTCGACGCTGTCCGAAGGGACCTCGTGCTTGACCGCCTCGATCCGCGAGAGCGACATGAGGTCCGAGATCAGAGCCTGCATGCGCTGCGCCTCGTGGCGGATCGTGCCGAGGAAGCGTTCGCGCAGTTCCTCGTTGCCGCCCGCCTTCGGGTTCATCAGGGTTTCCACGTAACCAATCACGTTGGCGAGCGGCGTGCGCAATTCGTGGCTGGCGTTGGCGACGAAGTCGGCGTGCGACTTGGCCACGCTCACCCGCTCGGACAGGTCGTAAAGGCTGACGATCCGGTCACCGCCCGGCAGCACCTTGCAGTCCACTTCCCACACGCTCCCCCCGGTGGAAAGCCCCGAGATACGGGCCGTGCCGCCTGTTTCGCTGAGGATCGCGGCGACCGCCTTGGGATCGCGGATCGCAATGCGCACGTCCTGCCCGACGATGTGCGCGCCCAACAGGTCCTTCGCCGCCGAATTGGCAAAGCGCACCTGCCCGCGCGCGACCATGACCGCCGGTGTCTGGAGATGCTCCAGCAGATCCACCCCTTCGATGACCATCAATCGCGTATCCTCAATCTTCATCCACCAGCTGTCCGCTCTTGCCCTGAAGGCCCTTCCGGCGCCGGGGCTCTCACCCCCCCATGCAGCGCCGCAGCGGACACACCGTCATGCAACGCCGCCGTGCGATCAGCAAGCCTTGCTAGAGGCGCAAGACGACAGTCCTGTGGCAAGCTGCACGCACGCTGCGTCGATCTTGCACATCCTGACCGCATGGGGGGCGCAAGCTGCGTTCAAAACGGAGCAACTGCCTAGCGGATGACATATACCCTTGATATGCTGCGCCCGCGTGGTCCAAAGAGGCCGTGACACAAGATTCACGATGGCCGGGAGGAGGAGCTCGGCCTCAGGTGGAAAGGCTTACGTGACCAAATTCACTTCCGATCGACTCCTCCTGTTCGGCGCGACGGGCGACCTTTCGCGTCGAATGCTCCTGCCCTCGCTCTGCGCGCTGGATGCCGAAGGGCTGCTCGATCCCGATATCCAGATCATCGGCACCGCGCGCTCCGAGATGGACGACCAAGCATTCCGCAACTTCGCACGCGAATCGCTGGAACAGTTCCTCGCGCCCGAACGCCGCGGCGGTATGGCGACCTTTCTCAACCGCCTGTTCTACCAGCAGCTCGATGCCAACGACCCGGAAGGGTACAAGGCGCTTGCGGCCAAGGTGGGCGAGCCCAGGCAGGGCCTCTCGATCTTCCTGTCGACCGCGCCCAGCCTGTTCGAGCCGACGATCCGCGGCCTGGAACAGAACGGCATGGCCGGACCCAACGTGCGCATCGCGCTCGAAAAGCCCTTGGGCGTCGACCTGGAATCCAGCAAGGTCATCAACGATGCCGTCGCCTCGGCCTTCCCCGAGGACCGCATCTTCCGCATCGACCATTACCTGGGCAAGGAAACCGTCCAGAATCTGATCGCGCTGCGCTTTGCCAACCTCATGTTCGAACCGCTGTGGAACGCAGCGCACATCGACCATGTCCAGATCACCGTCTCCGAAACCGTCGGCCTGGAATCGCGCGTGGGCTACTACGACGATTCGGGCGCGCTGCGCGACATGGTCCAGAACCACATGCTCCAGCTTCTCGCGCTCGTCGCGATGGAGCCGCCCGTATCCTACGAAGCGACGACCGTGCGCGATGAGAAGGTCAAGGTCCTGCGCTCGCTGCGCCAGATCAAGGCCGAGGAAACCGTCACCGGCCAGTACCGCGCGGGCGCCATCAACGGTGAAGCCGTTCCCGGCTACGACGAGGAACTGGGCAAGCCCTCCGACACCGAAACCTTCGTCGCCATCAAGGCCCATATCGACAACTGGCGCTGGCAGGGTGTGCCCTTCTACATGCGCACCGGCAAGCGCATGCCCAAGCGCACGACCGAGGTCGTCGTCCAGTTCCGCGACGTGCCGCACTCGATCTTCACGGGCCGGGGCGCCAGGACCGTGCCCAACCGCCTCGTCATCTCGCTCCAGCCGGACGAGAACATCACGCTCTCGCTCATGGCCAAGATGCCCGGGCTCGACCGCGAGGGCTTCGGCCTGCGCGCGATCCCGCTCGCCATCTCGATGCCCGACGCCTTTGCCGGCCCGCAGCGTCGCATCGCTTACGAACGCCTCTGGCTCGACCTGATCGAGGGCGACCAGACCCTGTTCGTGCGCCGCGACGAAGTGGAGGCCCAGTGGGAGTGGATCGACGCGATCCGCGCCACCTGGGAGGAACACCGCATCGAGCCCAAGACTTATACGGCTGGAAGCTGGGGACCGTCCGCCGCCATCGCCCTTGCCGAGCGCGACGGCGTGACCTGGCACGAATAAGGCCGTCCCGCGACCTCTCGCGGCCCGTCGTTCGGGCCGGAAACATGAAGATTGCACGCGCACGCGCCGCACCGCTCGGCCGGGCAGGCGGCGTGAAGCGCGATCAGGAGAAGACCCATGACCAACCTCGCCCCCGTGGTAGACCGCGTCACCGACCGCATCATCGAACGCTCGAAGGAAAGCCGCGCGGCGTATCTGGAGATGGTGCGCGGCGAAGCCGGGAAGCACTCGGACCGCTCGTTCCTGTCCTGCTCGAACCTGGCCCACGGCTTTGCCGCCAGCGGCGAGGACAAGGGCGCCATCGCGGCGATGAGCACGATCAACATCGGTATCGTCACCGCCTTCAACGACATGCTGAGCGCGCACCAGCCCTACGGCCGCTACCCCGAGCAGATGAAGCTGTTCGCGCGTGAAGTGGGCGCTACCGCGCAGGTCGCAGGCGGCGTGCCGGCCATGTGCGATGGCGTGACGCAAGGCTTCGATGGCATGGAGCTCTCGCTCTTCAGCCGCGACACCATCGCGCTCTCGACCTCCGTCGCGCTGTCCCACGCGATGTTCGACGGCATGACCCTGCTGGGCATCTGCGACAAGATTGTCCCCGGCCTCGTCATCGGGGCGCTGCGCTTCGGGCACCTCCCGGCTGCGTTCATTCCCTCAGGGCCGATGCCCAGCGGCATCTCCAACAAGGAGAAGCAGAAGACCCGCCAGCTCTACGCCGAGGGCAAGGTCGGCCGCGAGGAGCTGCTTGCCAGTGAGAGCGCCAGCTACCACTCGGCGGGCACGTGCACCTTCTATGGCACGGCCAACTCCAACCAGATGATGATGGAGATGATGGGCCTGCACATGCCGGGCGCCGCCTTCGTGCCGCCCAACACGCCCCTGCGCCAGGCCGTCACCCGCGCGGCCACCCAGCGCGTTGCTGCGATGAGCCGCAAGGGCGACGACTATCGCCCGATGGCCGAAGTCGTCGATGAAAAGGCCATCGTCAACGCCATGGTCGGCCTGCTCGCGACGGGTGGCTCGACCAACCACGCCATCCACATTCCCGCGATGGCGCGCGCGGCGGGGATCCTCGTCGACTGGCAGGACCTCTCCGAGCTGTCCTCCGCCGTCCCGCTCCTCACCCGCGTCTACCCCAACGGCTCGGGCGACGTGAACCACTTCCACGCCGCGGGCGGCATGGCCTGGGTCGTGCGCGAACTGCTCGATGCAGGGCTCGCCCACGAGGACGTCCTGACCATCGCGGAGGGCGGCATGCGCGCCTATGCCACCGAGCCGACGATGGACGGCGACCAGCTGACCTGGAAGCCTGCCCCCGAAACTTCGGGCGATGACACCATGCTGCGCCCCGTTGCCAATCCCTTCCAGCCCGATGGCGGCATGCGCCTTGTCGAAGGCAACATCGGGCGCGCTACCTTCAAGACCAGCGCGGTCGAGAAGGAGCGCTGGACGATCGAGGCCCCGGCCCGCGTGTTCGACACCCAGGAAGCGGTTTCCGCCGCCTTCAAGGCGGGCGAGCTCGACCGCGACGTCGTCGTCGTCGTGCGTTTCCAGGGCCCGCGCGCCAACGGCATGCCCGAACTGCACAAGCTGACCCCGCCGCTCGGCATCCTGCAGGACCGCGGCTACAAGGTTGCGCTGGTGACCGACGGGCGCATGTCCGGCGCCTCGGGCAAGGTTCCCGCCGCGATCCACGTCACCCCCGAAGCGCTCGCGGATGTCGAGGGCAACTGGGGCCCGCTCGCCTACCTGCAGGACGGCGACATCGTGAAGGTCTGCGCCGAGACCGGCGAACTTTCGACCACCGCCGATCTTGCCAGCCGCGCGCCCGCCGAAGCCCCGAAGCCCGCGATGGGCATGGGCCGCGAGCTTTTCGCCATGTTCCGCCTTTCTGCCAGCGGCGCGGAACAGGGCGGCTCGGCCATGCTCCAGGTCGCAGGCCTGTGAGCGCGGCTGAGACCATCGCACGGCCCGAAGCTGCGCCGACTAACGGCATGGCCGGGCAACCGGAGAAAGAGATGACCCAGCTTGTCTCCGTCGACATCGGCGGAACCCATGCCCGCTTTGCCATTGCCACCGTAGATGCCGATGGCGCGATCACTCTGGGTGAACCGGCGACGCTTCACACCAAGGACCACGGCAGCTTCCAGCTTGCCTGGCAGGCCTTCGCCCAGATGAACGGGGGCACGCTCCCCAAGGCCGTCTCCTTCGCGGTGGCCGGACCGGTCGGGGGCGAGGTGATCAAGTTCACCAACAACCCCTGGATCATCCGCCCGGCCATGATCGAGGAGCGCCTCGGCGCCACCAGCTTCACCATCGTCAACGATTTCGAGGCGGTGGGCCACGCGGTCGCCTGCGCGCAGGAAAGCGAGTTCGTCCACCTTGCAGGTCCCGACACGCCCCTGCCCCCGCGCGGAACCCTCAGCGTTCTCGGGCCCGGCACCGGCCTTGGCGTGGCTCATGTCTGGCGCGACGGCGTGAAGGGCTACCACGTCCAGGCAACCGAGGGCGGCCACATCGACTTCTCGCCGCTCGACCTCATCGACGATGCCATCCTGGCGCGGCTGCGCAAGCGCCACAACCGCGTCTCGGTCGAACGGGTGGTTTCGGGCCCGGCCATCGTCGATATCTACGAGACGCTGGCCGCGATGCAGCAGACCCCGCACGTCGACAAGACCGACATCGAGATCTGGACGGCGGGCACCTCCGATTCCAAGGAAGACCCGCTGGCTGCCGCCGCGGTTGACCGCTTCTGTCTTTCGCTGGGCGCGGCGGCAGGCGATTACGCCCTGGCGCAGGGCGCCAGCGGCGTCGTCATCGCGGGCGGCCTTGGCTATCGCATCCGCGAGACCATCCTCAAATCCGGCTTCTCCGAGAAGTTCTGCGCCAAGGGGCGCTTTGCCAACATGATGGCAAACCTTCCCGTCAAGCTTATCACCCATCCCCAGCCCGGCCTCTTCGGAGCCGCCGCGGCCTATGTCCGGGAGCACCTTTCCTGATGTCCGACTATGCAGCCCGCGTCGAGGCCGTGATGCGCCTCGCCCCCGTCGTTCCCGTCCTCGTGATCGAGGATGTGGCCCACGCCGTGCCGATCGCCGAGGCGCTCGTCGCCGGCGGTCTTCCCGCGCTCGAGGTCACGCTGCGCACGCCCTGCGCGCTCGACGTCATCAAGGCGATGAAGACCGTACCCGGCGCAACCGTGGGCGCAGGCACCGTGCTCAACCCCACCGACATGGAAAAGGCGCTCGATGCGGGCGCGGAGTTCCTTGTCTCGCCCGGCCTTACCCCGCAGCTTGGCGAAGCCGCGCTCAAGGCCGACGCACCGTTGCTTCCCGGAACGTCGAATGCGACCGACGTCATGCTCGCGCTCGATATGGGCTTTGAGCGCCTCAAGTTCTTCCCGGCGATGGCGGCAGGCGGCCCCCCGGCTCTGAAAGCCATTTCGGCGCCGCTCGCGGCGGCCAAGTTCTGCCCCACCGGCGGCGTCTCGCTCGCCAATGCGCCCGACTGGCTCGCGCTCGATGCGGTCATCTGCGTGGGCGGCAGCTGGATGGTGCCCAAGGGCGCGCCCGACGTTGCGAAGATCGAGGCCGATGCACGCGAGGCCGCTGCCCTGAAGGCCTGATCCCACCTCTTTTCCTCCCCACCTGCCTGCAGTTCGCGAAGGAGACATGACGATGACCGGACCCGCCCTCACCACCGTCGAGGACCTCACCGCCCGCCTTCGTGAACTGCACAAGCTCACAGCGCAAACGCCGCTCTACAACCCCGTTTTCCAGCTCGGGCTCGAACTCTCGCGCAAGCTGGAAAACGGGGAGATGTCGCTCGACGACATCGAGGCGCTGGTCGCCGAAATGGAGTGCGAGGGCCTGCGCGCCCGGGCCGCCCGGCTCGACCGGATCCTGGGCACGCTCACCCCCGAAGCGAACGACACCGCGCTCGACACCGCGGCCAGCGAGGACGACTTCACTGCCTTTGCCGCGCGCTGGCAGCGCCCGGCCGGGCACGTCGTCTTCACGGCGCACCCGACATTCCTGCTGACACAGGCCCAGACCGAAGCCGTGGCCGGCTCCGCTTCGACGGGCGACTTCTCGCAGGCCAGCGTCTGCACGGCCGACGCCGCCCGCGACACCATCACTCTCGACTACGAACACACCAAGGCCATGGCCGCGCTGGGGCGGGGCCAGAAGGCGCGCGACCGCATCGCCGGGCGCCTCTTTGATCTGGCCGCAACGCGCTGGCCCAAGCGCTGGAAAAGCCTCCAGCCCTGCCCCGTCCGCTTTGCGACCTGGGTCGGCTACGACATGGACGGGCGCACCGACATCTCGTGGAACACCTCGATCCGCTACCGCCTTCAGGAAAAGGCGATGCGGCTCGAAGGGTATGCCGCCAGCCTCGAAGCGCTCGAACCCGAGATCGCGGGGCGCCTGGCGCGCGCGGCCGCCCACACTTCCGAGATGGCCACCCTCTTTGCGCAGGATTTCTCCGATCCCGGCGCGCTGTCCAGGGCCGCCAACGCGCTCACCGCCGCGCATCCCGACAAGCTCGTCAGCCTCGATGGCATCATCGTCGAACTGGAAGAGGAAGCCCGCCACGCCGGGCAGGAGACCGCGCGCGACCTGCTGGTTGTCACCGCCGCGATGCGCGCCGATGGCCTGGGCATGGGCGGCATCCACTTCCGCGTGAACGCCTCGCAGCTCCAGAACGCGATCCGCCGCCGCATTGATCCCGACGGCAAGCTCTCCCTCTCCAGCCAGGCCGCGCTCATGCGCATGCGCGAGCTGCTGGCCGAAGTGAAGCCGGTGAAGTCCAACTTCGCGGCCCTCGCCATCGAGAACAGTACCGCGGTGCGCCAGTTCCTCGCCATGGCGCAGATCCTGGCCCACATCGACGCCGATTCCCCGATCCGTATGCTGGTGGCCGAATGCGAGCAGCCCACCACGGTGCTCGCCGCACTCTATTTCGCGCGCAAGTTCGGGATAGAGGACATGGTCGATGTCTCGCCCCTGTTCGAGACCGAGACCGCGCTCGAACATGGCGGCCGCTTCCTCGACGCCGTCCTCGCCGAACCGGCCTTCCGCGACTACGCGCGCCTGCGCGGCCGGGTCTGCATCCAGACCGGCTTTTCCGACGCGGGCCGCTTCGTCGGGCAGATCCCTGCCGCGCTTGCCATCGAGCGTCTGCAGGGACGCCTTGCCGAAGCCATGGCGGCCAACGCCATGACCGACGTGGCCGCGCTCATCTTCAACACAGGCGGTGAATCGATGGGCCGGGGCTGCCACCCCTCCAGCGTCGATGACCGTTTCGACTGGCAGATGTCGCCCTGGGCCCGTCGCCGCTTCCTGCGCGCCGGGATCAAGCTGGAACCCGAAGTCTCCTTCCAAGGGGGCGATGGCTACTTGTGGTTCGGCTCGGATGAGCTGGCGCTCGCAACGCTCACCCGCATGGCCGAGCGGCCGCTGTGGGGCGCCGACCCCGACGCGCAGACCGACGTCTTCTACAGGCGGACCGACCTCAGCCTCGACTTCTACCGCAACATCCGCAGCGTGCAGCACGCGCACCTGGAATCGAGCACCTACAGCCGCGCGATCACGGCCTTTGGCCTGGGTATGCTGAACGACACCGGCAGCCGCAAGTCGCGCCGCCAGTCCGACCTCGCCTCGGACCGGACGATGAACCTGCGCCAGATCCGCGCGATCCCGCACAACGCGATCCTCCAGCAGCTGGGCTACCCGGTTAACGTAATCGCGGGCGTGGGCACCGCGGCGGATGGCAATGTCGAGGAGATCGCCGAGCTCCTGAAGGACAGCGCGCGCGGCCGCCAGATCATGCGCCTTGTGCGCGCGGCCGATTCCATTGCCTCGATCAAGACGGTGGGCGCCTATGGCGAACTGTTCAACTCCGCCTACTGGGCCAGCCGCCCGTACCGGGGCGATGAGCAGTACATCACCGATGCCTGCCTCAAGATCGGCGAGTACCTGACCAAGGACGACCGCACCGGCGTCTTTCGCCGCCTCGCCTCGCGCCTGCGGGTCGACGCGATGAAGCTGCACAAGCTGATGGACCTTGTCCCCGACGAACAGCCTCTGCCCGATCGCGAGCACACCCGCCGCTCGCTCGGCGTGCTCCAGGCCCTACGCATCGCCTTGATGAAGCACATGTTCCTGCGCGCGGTCATGGTCCCCGCCTTTTCCCGCGCCAACGACATCAGCCGCGACGACGTGCTGGAAATGGTCTTCACCCTGCGCACCGAAGATGCTCTGGCGCAGCTGCGGCGGGCCTTCCCGATCCATTTCCCCTCGATCCAGGACTTCGAGATCGACGAGCCCAGCGAATACCCCGATGGCAGCGCGGCAGGCTATGGCCAGATCCACGAGGACTACATCCAGCCGATCGAGCGCAGCCATGCACTGGGGCTTCGCATCACCACGGCCATCGCCAACGAGTTCGGTGCCCATGGCTAAGCACTCTCACACCTGAGCCGGAACCCCGCGCTTGCCCTCCCGTTATAATTATGTTTCGTACTCGAAAAATGATCAAACAGGGAAAGGACCGCGCCGGATGACCGGACTGACCCAAGAGGAACAGGCGCTGATCGCGCCCATCGAACGCGCGCCGATCGAGGCGCGCACGCTCGATTGGGCGGGCGTGAACAGCGGCACAGCCAACCTGGACGGCCTCGCCACCATGGCGCAGAAGCTCGGCGATGCCTTCGCGCAGCTGCCGGGCGAGGTCTCACTGGTAGAACCGACCGCGGTCGAGAAGGTGGACAGCGGAGGCAAGCCGCAGGCCCAGCCCCACGGGCGCCACCTGGTTCTCTCGGTCCGGCCCGAGGCGGCACGGCGCGTGATCCTGACCGGCCACATGGACACCGTCTATGCGAGGGAGCACCCCTTCCAGACCTGCGACTGGCTGGATAGCGATACCCTGCATGGCCCCGGTACAGCGGACATGAAGGGTGGCCTTGCGCTCATGCTCGAAGGGCTTCTAGCCTACGAGAAGGCCCAACCCACGCTGGGCTATGACGTGATGATCAACGCCGACGAGGAGACAGGCTCGCTCTCTTCGAACGCCCTCATCGCACGGCTTGCGAAGGACAAGCTCTTTGCCCTCACCTACGAGCCCGCGCTTCCCGATGGCTCGATGGCCCGCGCCCGGCCCGGCTCGGGGAATTACGCGGTGGTGATCCACGGCCGCTCGGCCCATGCTGGGCGCAACCCGGAGGACGGCCGCAACGCGATCCTTGCTGCGAGCGACCTGGCCCTGCGCCTGGCCGCGGGACGGCGCGACGGCCTGTCGGTGAACCCCGCCCGGATCGAGGGCGGCGGGCCCAACAACACCGTGCCCGACCTCGCCATCCTCCACTTCAACCTGCGCCCGCGCACGCCCGAACTGGCCGAAGCCGCCGAAGCGCTGGTCGAGGCCGCGATTGCCGAGGTCACCCGCCTCCACGAAGTCGCGATCCACGTCCACGGCGGCGTCTCGCGCCCGCCCAAGCCGATCTCGAACCGGACCGATGCACTCTACGGCGTCGTCTCGAAGGCCGCCTCGGATCTGGGCCAGGCGATGAGCTGGAAGGACACAGGCGGGGTGTGCGATGGCAACAACATCGCGGCGACCGGCGTTCCTGTCCTCGACACCATGGGCGTACTGGGCGGCGCGATCCATTCGCCCGACGAGTTCATGCTCGCCTCTTCGCTTGCCCCCCGCGCGCAGCTGACCGCGCTCGTTCTCCACCGCATTGACCACAAAGGCCTGCCTGCATGACCTTCCTTCTGCGCCCTGCCCGCGAAAAGGACCTCGAAGCGCTCTACCGCATGGCCAAGTCGACGGGCGGTGGCTTCACCAATCTGCCGCCCGACCGCCCCACCCTGCGCACCAAGCTGCAGACCGCCGCCGCCTCCTTCGCCCGCACCGAAGAGGTCCTCGGCGACGATCTCTTCCTCTTCATCCTGGAAAACACCGAGACCGGGCGCATTGCCGGGACCTGCCAGATCTTCTCGCAGGTGGGCATCAAGTACCCCTTCTACTCCTACCGCATCGGGCGCATTACCCAGCACTCCAAGGAGCTCGACCGAACTTTCCGCGCCGAGATGCTGACGCTGTGCACCGATCTGGACGGTTCGAGCGAGGTCGGCGGGCTGTTCCTCGATGCCGGTGAACGCGCGAGCGGAGTAGGCAAACTGCTCGCACGCAGCCGTTACCTGTTCATGCGCGGGCACCGCGCACGCTTTGCCGACCGCACGCTGGCCGAACTGCGCGGCGCCATCGACGATGCGGGCAACTCGCCCTTCTGGGACGGGCTGGCCGGGCGCTTCTTCGACATGTCCTTTCGCGACGCGGACGAGTTCAACGCCCGCCATGGCCACCAGTTCATCGCCGATCTCATGCCCAAGCACCCGATCTACACCGCGCTCCTCTCCGAGGCTGCGCGGCAGGTCATGGGCCAGCCGCACTATTCCGGACGCCCCGCCAAGCGCATGCTGGAGAGCGAGGGCTTCGCCTTCCAGAACTATGTCGACATCTTCGACGGAGGCCCCTCGATGATGGCCGAGACTGACCGCATCCGTACCATCCAGGACGCTCAGGACGTGCGCATCGCCAGCCTGAGCGCGGCCAGTGAGGATCCGCCCAGCCACATCGTCTCGTGCGGCAAGCTCGCCGATTTCAGGGCCTGCCTTGCCCAGGTCGACGAGGCTGGCAGCGGCGCGATCACGCTCGATGCGGAGAGCGCCGCGCTCCTGCAGGTCGCCCCCGGCGACACCGTCACCATCGCGCCCGTCTGAGGAAGCCGCCCACCATGATCACCGAAATCAACTTCGACGGCATCGTCGGCCCCAGCCACAACTACGCCGGCCTCAGCCTCGGCAATCTCGCCTCGGCCAGGAACACCGGCAAGATCGCTCGCCCGCGCGAGGCGGCGCTCCAGGGTATTTCCAAGATGCGCGCGAACCTTGAACGCGGGCTCCCCCAAGGCCTGTTCCTGCCCCAGCGCCGCCCCGACGAAGGCTGGCTGAGGCAGCTGGGTACGACCATCGAAGAGGCCAGTCCCGCGCTGCGCGCCAACGCGCTGTCCGCCTCTTCGATGTGGGCCGCTAACGCGGGCACGGTCAGCCCGGCTACGGACTGCGCGGACGGACGCTGCCACATCACCGTCGCCAATCTGGTCACCATGCCTCACCGCAGCCACGAATGGCGCGAGACGCTGGCCCAGCTCCTCCTCGCCTTTGCGGATGAAGACGCGTTTGCCGTTCACGCGCCGGTCCCGGCACCGTTCGGCGACGAGGGCGCGGCGAACCACATGCGCCTGTGCGCGCGCCATGACGCGCCGGGCATCGAGGTCTTCGTCTACGGCGAGACCGGCGGCCCCTTCCCCGCGCGCCAGCACCGTGAAGCAAGCGAAGCCATCGCCCGGCGCCATGGGCTCGATCCCGCCCGCACCGTCTTCGCGCTCCAGTCGCCTGAAGCCATCGCGGCGGGCGCCTTCCACAACGACGTCGTCGCGGTCGCCAACGAGCGCGTGCTCTTCACGCACGAGCAAGCCTTTGCCGACAAGGACGCACTCTATGCCGAGCTACGTGCCAAGCTGCCCGAGATCGAGATTGTCGAAGTGCCCGCCCACGCGGTCAGCCTTGCCGATGCGATCACGTCCTACCTGTTCAACGCCCAGTTGGTGACGCTGCCGTCGGGCGAGGCGGCGCTGGTGCTCCCCGGCGAAGCGCGTGAGACGCCTGCGGTCTGGAACTGGCTGGAGACCCATGTCGCGGGCAATGGTCTAATCCGCCAGCTCTTCGTGCATGATCTGCGCGAATCCATGGCGAACGGCGGCGGCCCTGCCTGCCTGCGCCTGCGCGTGGTCGCCGATCCGGCCGACGTGGACCCTCGCTTTCTTGCGACGCCCGAGAAGCTCGACGCCATCGCCGCCGTGGTCGAGGCCCACTGGCCCGAGACGATCGCGCCTGACGACCTCGCCAGACCCGAACTCTGGGCCCAGTGCATCGCCGCGCGCGCGGCTCTATGCGCCGCGCTCGACCTTCCCGAGCTCGACCGGGACAGCTTCTGAACGGCAACGGGGGCGGATCCTGTCCGGTCCACCCCCGCTCCTGAACATCGCTAATAAGGTACCTGCCCCGGCGCTGCGGGCGCCGGAGGCGGCGGTGTTCGCAGCGGACGCGGACTGCCCTGCCCGCGCGTCACGTTGACAGGAGGAGGCCCACTGGGCTGACGGCCGGTTGCGCGGTTGAGGAAATCATCGGTTGCCGCCGCGGGTCCCTGCGGAGCGGGCGCCGGGGCATAAGCCGGAGCAGGTCCTGGCCCATAGGCCGGATCGCCAACACTCGAACCGTCCTCGTAGAGCGGCTCATCGCCGTTCGCACCAGGGCCCTGCGCGTCGGGGTAGACGACGTTGCCGTACTCATCGACGTAATAGTACTCGTCCGGATCACCCTGGAGGTATTCGTCGTCGGGCTCCAGCTGCCATTCGGGCAACTTGAGCTCGGTCTCGAACTGCTCGACCGGACGGCCCTTTACCGCGACCGCCATGTAGTCATGGAAGGCGCGGGCGGGCGCGTGTCCGCCCGACAGGCCCGCCACGCGCTTGGCATCGTCGCGGCCCATCCACACGCCTGTCGTGATCCCGCTCGAAAAGCCCAGGAACCAGCCGTCCTTGTTGGAGGACGTCGTACCCGTCTTGCCCGCGACCGGGCGTCCGATCTGCGCCGCACGGCCGGTGCCGGTCGCCACCGTCGTCTGAAGAAGATCGGTGATGCCCGCGGCCACATAGGGCGGGACCAGCATCTGGCCCTGGACCGACTTGTGCTCGTACAGCACCTCACCGGTGGTCGTCGTGACCTTGCGGATGCCGAAGGGTTCGACCGACGTCCCGCCAGCAGAAACCGCGGCAAAGGCCTGCGTCATGTCGATCACACGCACTTCCGAGGTCCCCAGCACCATCGAGGGGTTGGTGGAGACCGGCGTCGAGATGCCAAAGCGGCGTGCCATGCTGGCCACCGTTCCGAAGCCCACTTCCGAGCCCAGCTTGGCCGCAATGGTGTTCTTGGAATAGGCAAAGGCGGTGCGAACGTCGATCTCACCCGAATACTTGCGGTTGGCGTTCTGCGGGCTCCAGCCATCGATGGTGACCGGCTCGTCGACCACGGTGTCATCGGGTGTGTAGCCCGCCTCCAGCGCAGCCATGTAGACGAACAGCTTCCAGGCCGAACCGGGCTGGCGCACTGCGCTCGTCGCGCGGTTGTAGTTCGAGGTGACGTAATCGGTGCCCCCGACCATGGCGAGCACACCGCCATCGCGGTCCAGGCTGACGAGCGCCCCCTGCGCGCCCTCGGGCGCGTTGGCGTCGACCGCCTTGGTCGCCGCCTCCTGCATCTTGGGGTCGAGCGTGGTCCACACCTCGATCGGCTCGCTGGTCTCGGGCAGCAGCATGTCGAGCTGGGGCAGCGCCCAGTCGGTGAAGTAGCGCACCGAGTTCTGCCCGGCATCGACCGCCATCTCGATCTGGGTGAGATCGATCGAATTGGCCTCGACCTGCGAAATCGCGCCGGTTTCCGCCATGAGGCCGAGCACGACCTTGCCGCGCCCGATCGAGGCTTCTACGTCGGCGGTCGGGGAATAGTGGGACGGCGCCTTCACCAGGCCTGCGATGATCGCCGCCTCGCCGGTCGAGAGCTCGGTCGCGGGGTGGCCGAAGAACTTGCGGCTCGCCGCGTCGATGCCATAGGCACCGCCGCCAAAGTAGACCTTGTTGAGATAGAGCTCGAGGATCTGGTCCTTGCTGAACTTGCGCTCCATGGCGAGCGCGAGGATCATCTCCCGGCCCTTGCGCCCGAAGGTGCGGGCGTTGTTGAGGAAGATGTTGCGCGCCAACTGCTGGGTGATCGTGGAGGCGCCTTCGCGGAAGTGCCCGCGCTCCACGCGCACCTTGAAGATGCGCGCCAGCGCCACCGGATCGACGCCGATGTGGTCACGGAAACGCCGGTCCTCGGTGGAGACGATGGCGTCCTTCATCACCTTGGGAATCTGGTCGTAACTCAGCCACTTGCCGTAGCTGGGGCCCAGCGAGACGAGTTCGGAGCCATCGTTCGCCCGCACGACGATCATCTGCCCGTTCTGGCTGCTCTTGAGCGAGGTCATCCCCGGCAGCTCGCGCATGGTGAAGAACACCGCCGTGCCAAGGAAGATCGCGCCGAGTAGCGCCAGCGCCGTGCCCCAGATGAGAACGCCGCGCACGATGCGACGCGCCAGCGGCGGCTTGGACGGCGACTTCTTGCGGGGGGACGCGCCGGATGCGGGGCGCCGGCCGGGTTTCTTGGCCATCGGAGTACTGGAATTCCCTCTTGCGGACGACGATTGTCCGTTCGACGCCCTACACCTTGCAGAAGGAATTGTAACCTGCCGTTAACAGCGCCCGGCGAGCGTGTTCAACACTTCATCGAGGGGGCCGAGATACCCCGGAACACAGACGCCAAGAAAAGGATTCAAGGGGTCATCACTCCTTGACCCCAAAATCGGCGACCTCACCCTTCCCAGCCAAGGCGGCGCGCAGAAGGTGAGGTCGACAGTTCGGGGTGCCCGAGGACGATGGCCCTCGGAGATCACTTTTCCTACCCCCCCTACTCACCGTCCTCCGGCTCGAAATCGAGCGAGGCGCTGTTGATGCAATAGCGCAGGCCCGTCGGGCCAGGGCCATCGGGAAAGACGTGACCCAGATGTCCTTCGCAACGCGCGCACAGCACTTCCACGCGCACCATCCCGTGCGACATGTCGCGCCGCGTTTCCACCGCATCTTCCTCGACCGGGGCGGTATAGGCAGGCCATCCACAGCCCGAGTTGTACTTGGCCTCGTTGGTGAAGAGCGGCGCGCCGCACCCGGCGCAGAAGTAGGTGCCGTCGGCGTAATTCTTGTCGTACTTGCCGGTAAAGGCGCGCTCAGTTCCGGCCTCGCGCAGCACATGGTACTGCTCGGGCGTGAGCTTCTCGCGCCATTCGGCTTCGGTCATGGCAAGCTTGTCGTCGGTCATCGGCTTCTCCGCTGTCTCAGGCACGCGATATGGGCATCGCGGCGCAAATGCCAAGTTCGCCTAGAGGCTGGCGAACAGCACCATCATGCGCTTCCACGCGCGGTCGGCCTCTTCGGGATCCCACGCCGGGGAATCGGGGACGCACCAGCCATGGTCCGCGTCGTAGACCTCGATCTCGGCTTCGCGGCCTGCGCTGGCGGCCGCTTCGCGCAGCTTCGTCTTCTGCTCGGGCTGGCGCGCATCGTCGTTGCGCGCGATCGCGAAGAGATAGGATGCCTTGGTTTCGTCCAGCAGCGCGTCGGGACTGTCGGGCTCCCCTGTCACCAGCCCCGCCCCGTGGAACGAGGCGGCCGCCCCCACCCGTTCGGGTGCGGCAATGGCCGTGCGCACGGTGAAAGGCCCGCCCATGCAATAGCCGTTCGAGCCGATCTTGCGAGAGGTATCGACTTCCTCGCGCGCGTCGAGGAACGCGACGAAGGCCGCGCCGTCGCGGGTCACCGCTTCGGGGCTCAGCGCTTCACGCATGGGGGCGATCTTCGCCTTGCCCTCCTCGGTACGCCAGTCGGAAAAACTGGTCAGAACCGGCGCGGGGCTGGAGCGGTAGTACTGGTTGACGACAAGGACCGCGTAGCCTT
Source organism: Novosphingobium mangrovi (assembly GCF_022818885.1). Taxonomy (NCBI): domain Bacteria; kingdom Pseudomonadati; phylum Pseudomonadota; class Alphaproteobacteria; order Sphingomonadales; family Sphingomonadaceae; genus Novosphingobium; species Novosphingobium mangrovi. The sequence continues at coordinate 36,982 of NZ_JALHAT010000030.1, forward strand.
CTGCAGCCAGCGCCCGGGCCATGATCTTCTTGGCATCGCGCAGGCCTGCGATGTCCGGCCACATCACGATACCGGGATGCTGCCCGGTCGAGGGGTGGACAAAAAAAGCATCGCACACGCCATCCTCGGTGGTGATCGAGACCATCCGCTCGCGCAGGTCCGAGCCCTCTTCGCCGGCACTTCCCGCTTTGCCCGCACAGCCGACGAGCGCGGCTCCGGCGCCCAGCGCCGCGAACTGGCGGCGGTTGAGCCCGCCTTCGCGGCGCGTCGCATCGTCAGCCTCGGTGAATTCGTCGCACATGGATTCGCGTCTCCCTCGCTTGGCGCTCGCACCAGACTATCGGGCGGGCAACGCGCTGGCGAGGCCCACAGTTGCCCTCCTCGTGCAAAAAGGCCCGCTCCATGCCGGATGGCGCGGGGCGGACCTTTCACGAAACGCGAAATCTGGGCAATCAGCCCTTGAAGACGACCGTGCGGCCACCGTTCAGAAGGACGCGCTCTTCAAGATGCAGGCGCACCGCTTCGGCGAGCACGCGGCGTTCGATGTCGCGGCCCTTGCGCACCATGTCCTCGGGCGTTGCGGCGTGGGTCACGGCCTCCACGTCCTGGTGGATGATCGGACCTTCATCGAGGTCCGCAGTCACATAGTGCGCGGTCGCCCCGATCATCTTTACGCCCCGCGCGTGAGCCTGGTGGTAGGGCTTGGCACCCTTGAAGCCGGGCAGGAACGAGTGGTGAATATTGATGCAGCGGCCCGAAAGATAGCGGGTCATGTCGTCCGAAAGGACCTGCATGTAGCGGGCCAGCACGACCAGCTCGGCACGGGTTTCCTCGACCAGCGCACGCAGCTTGGCTTCCTGCTCGGGCTTGGTCTCCTTGGTGATCGGGAGGTGGTGGAAGGGGATGCCGTCGAGCAGGTGCGTCGTCACCGCCTCGCGCGGGTGGTTCGAGACCACGCCCACGATGTCCATGTTGATCTCGCCGATGCGCTGGCGATAGAGCAGATCGGCGAGGCAATGGTCGAACTTGCTGACCATGAGCAGGACGCGGCGCGCACGGTCGCGGCGCTGCATCGTCCAGGCCATGCCGTATTCCAGCGCGATGGGCCCGAAGCCCTCGCGGATCTCTTCGCGGTCGGTCGTGCCCGGATCAAAGGCCACGCGCATGAAGAACTTGTTTTCGAGCAGGTCATCGAACTGCTGCGCCTCGACGATGTTGCACCCGCACTGCGCGAGATAGCCGGTTACGCGCGCGACGATACCGGGCCTGTCCGCACACGACAGCGCGAGAATGAGGGGCTGCGACACTATTTCTATTTCCTCGTCTTGAGCATGTTCCAGGAACCGACCGAGCGGGGGGATGGCAAGGGCTGACACACATCTGGCACGCGCCCTTGCCCGCATCGAACGGCAACATGAATTCCTGTCTGTTCAGAATGCGATAGGCCGCCCCGGATGTCGAGCCCGGGACGGCCTTGATCACCTGTAAAAATGTGGCGTCCCGCAGCCTTCCCGGCAGGTGCCGGGCACAGCCAGGGGCACGGGTTGGGCGCTCAGGCGGCCGAACGCTTGGTCAGCGCAGCCTCGCTCTCGACCAGGAGCGCCGCGATGATCTCGGCCACCGGCTCCTCGGCCTTGACCATGCCGACCGACTGGCCCGCCATGACCGAGCCGCCCTCGACATCGCCGTCGATGACCGCGCGGCGAAGGGCGCCGGCCCAGAAGTGTTCGATCGCCAGCTGCGCCTCGCCCATGTCCAGTTCGCCCGCATCGAGCTTCTTGGCGACTTCGATCTGCTTGGCGGTGAACTCCTCGGTGCCCTTGTTGCGCAGCGCGCGGACGGGGATCACCGGCAGGCGTGGGTCGACCTGGACCGAGGCGATGGCATCGCGCGCCGAGGCACGGAAGAACATCTTCTTGAAATCGGGGTGCGCGATGGATTCGCTGGCACAGGCAAAGCGCGTACCCAGCTGCACGCCCGAAGCGCCCATTTCGAGGTAGCCTGCCATGGCCTCGCCGCGGCCGATACCACCTGCCACGAAGACGATGTTGTCCTCGGCCAGCGTCGGCAGGATTTCCTGCGCCAGAACGGAGGTGGAAACCGGACCGATGTGGCCGCCCGCCTCGTTGCCCTCGATCACGAGCGCGTCGGCGCCCGAACGCAGCAGCTTCTTGCCCAGCGCCAGCGTAGGGGCGAAGCAGATCACCTTGGCACCGGCCTCCTTGATCGCCTCGACACTGCCCTTGGGCGGAATGCCTCCGGCCAGCACGACATGACCCACACCGTGCTGCGCGCAGATCGCGATCAGCTCGAAGAGCTGGGGGTGCATGGTGATAAGGTTCACGCCGAAAGGCTTTTGTGTCAGCGTCTTGGTAGCTGCGATCTCGGCATCGAGCAGTTCGGGGGTCATCGCCCCGCAGGCGATCACGCCAAAGCCGCCCGCATTGCTGATCGCGGCAACGAGGTTACGCTCGGACACCCACGACATGGCGCCGCACAGGATCGCCGTCTCGGTCCCGAGGAATTCGCGCCCCCGAGCCATCAGGGCGAGTGTCTTGTCGTGTGCGGTCATCGAAGGTCCTTTGCGCGGTAAGCCGAACGAAGCGCCATAAGGGCACGAATCGTCCCCGACAAGACGCGAAGCGGGAACCAAATCGGATCGCCTCCGTTATGAACCGACGTTCATTTTACAAAGGCAGGTGCATGTTCCTATCCAAGACCGAAGGGCTGACCCCAGCCGCCCCATTTCGGAAAGTCATGCAGATTCCAACAGATTACCAACTCAGTGGCGAAACTTTTGAGGATGTCCTCGACCTCGAGGCCGCCGTTCGGCTTGCCGCCAGCACGACCAACACGATTGCCCGGCCGGATGTCATGGATATCCACGATGCCTGGATAAAACTGCAATCGCGCCTGCCACAGGCGGCCTGGCAGCAGCTGGAGCCCAGCATCGCGCGCATGCTCGACGCCTTCAACGATCGCAATACCGGCGCGATGCAGCGCGAGCAGGAGCATATTGCCGCACGCCTTGCCGAACTGCGGCGCGTCGCGGCCTGATCGAGGGCCTGGCCAGAGGCCGGGCACTCATTCCCTCCGACATATCCCGAAGGCCCCGCCTTTCGGGAATAAAGCGCGACCAGGGGGCAATCCCCCCGCCCCCTGGCCGCGTCGCGATCCGCCTGACACCAAGGCCTCACCCCCATGAGACCATGCCCGGCGGACGTTCCACCCGGCCCACGAGGGACCGGGGTCGCGTAACTCGACGCCCTTACGGCGTAACCGTGAACTCCCCTGCCAGATCGGCCTTGGAGCTGCCACCTGCCCAAACGTCGAAGATACTGGCATCCTGGATCCAGTCCTTGGTGACCGAACTCCAGTAGCGCAGATCGTCCGCCGTCAGCGTGAAGGTGACGCGCTGCGTCTCACCCGGCTGGAGCGCAATGCGGCGGAACTTCTTGAGCTGGCGTTCCGGGCGCGAGGACGTGCCCGAGCGCTGGTGAATGTAAAGCTGGGCCACCTCGTCCGCGGCACGCGAACCGGTGTTGGTGAGATCGAAGGACACCTCGACGGGCTCGCCCTTGGCCACGGTGTCCTTCGCCACGGTGAGGTTGCCGTACTCGAAGGTCGTGTAGCTCAGGCCATAGCCGAACTCGTAGAGCGGGGCGTTGCTCGCCTGGTCCCAGTAGCGCGTGTCCGCACCCCAGGGAGCGTGCGAAATCATGCGATCATAGCTGAAGGGCGCCTGCGAGCCGTCGCGGATCCAGCTGATCGGCAGCTTGCCGCCGGGCACCGCGTCGCCGGTGAGCAGGTTCGCGATGGCAGGGCCGCCCTCGGAGCCGGGATACCACGCTTCCAGCAGGGCATCGGGCTTGGCACCCTGCAGGTTGATCGGACGCGCGTTCATCAGGACGACGACGACCGGCTTGCCCGTCGCGATGACCTCTTCCAGCAGGCGCTGCTGGTGGCCGGGCAGTTCAAAGGAGGCACGCGAGGCAGCTTCCCCTGCCATGTTCTGTGCTTCGCCCAGGACCAGGACGGCAACGTCTGCATCCTTGGCCGCGGCCACTGCGCGGTCGAACTCCGCCGCCGTCTTCGCCTCATCGGCCTCAGCAAACTCGGGCAGGTCCACGGGCGGGTTGATGTCGTCGAAGAAGGAGCGATTGATGCGCTTGGGGATCGGCACGCCCGGCGCGTAGGTCACCTTGACCGTATCGCCCAGCTTGGCCTTGAGCCCCTCCAGAACGCTGACGCCGACGGGCTTGGGGCCGGGGAACACCCAGGGGCCAAGCTGGTCATGGGGCGCATTCGCGAAGGGACCGATCAGCGCAATCGACTGGGTCTTGCTGGTGTCGAGCGGAAGCACGCCCTTGCTGTTTTCCAGGAGGACGGCGGCGCGCTCGGCGGCCATGCGCGCAATGTCGCGATGCTCGGCCTTGGCGGCCACGGATTTTGCCTTCGCAGGATCCGCGTAGGGCTGTTCGAACAGGCCGAGACGGACCTTGGCCTCGAGCAGGCGCAGCACGGCCGTGTCGAGCGTCTTTGCATCGAGCGTGCCGTCCTTCAGCGACTGCGCGAGCGAGAGCATCGGGCTGTTCTTGGCCGGCATCTCCATCGACAGGTCGAGCCCCGAACGGATCGCGCGAACCGCGGCCTCTTCCGGGTTCGCCGCAGCGCCCTGGCGCACGAGCGAGGACACGTTGTTGGCATCGGAGACGACGAAGCCGTCAAAGCCCCATTCCTTGCGCAGAACCTCGTTCAGCAGCCACGAACTGGTCGTCGCGGGCACGCCGTTGAGCTGCATGTAGGCCGCCATGATATTGCCCGCGCCCGCATCGATAGCCGCCTTGAAGGGCGGGAAGTAGACGTTGCGCAGCTCGCTGTCGGAGAGGTCGACCTCGTCGTAGTCACGTCCGCCAAGCGACGCGCCGTAACCGGCAAAGTGCTTGGGACCAGCCAGAATGCGCCCCGGCGTGCCGATCTTCTCGCCCTGGAAGCCGCGCACCTGTGCGGCCGCCATCGCCGCGCCCAGCACCGGGTCTTCGCCCGCGCCCTCGACGATACGGCCCCAGCGCGCGTCACGCGCGATGTCGACCATCGGCGCGAAGGTCCAGTTGACGCCCGCCGCGCGCGCTTCGGCCGCTGCGACCGCCTGACCCTTCTCGGCCACGGACGGATCCCAGGACGCGGCCATTGCGAGGGGCACCGGCATGATCGTGCGGAAACCATGGATCACGTCGAAGCCGAACAGCAGCGGAATGCCGAGACGCGTCTTCTCGACCGCGATCTTCTGCAGGCGGTTGATCTCGACCGGGTCGGTCATCAGCAGGAGCGAGCCCACCTCGCCGCGCGCCACGGCATCTTCCACGCTGATCGCGCTCGTCATCGCTTCGGACGAGGTCGCCGACGCTTCGCCAAGGTAGAAGTACTGGACCAGCTGCCCAGCCTTTTCCTCCGGCGTCATCTGCGCCAGCAGCGCCTTCGCGCGGGCCGTGACCGCCTCGTCCTCGGTGCTTGCCGCCGCGCGCGCCTCGGCCCGGTTCGCCATGCCACCCACGACAAGAGCGCCCGCCGGAACCAGGCAGGTCGCCATCAGGAGAAGACGCCCGAGCACGCGGCGCGTCGGCGTGCGGCGTGCGGTGGGGAGGCTGGCTTTCAAATCATGTACTCCAGATAGGCTGTGCAAACGGAGCGCGGGCCAGGACGCCTCGCATGCGCCCGGCGCAATGTTCTCGCACGGGTGGGCGGCCTCGCCCTGCCCCGATGTCCGTCACTACGCTGCGCCCCGTTCTATTATTGCGTTTGAGACTAGGTTGCACGGGCAGGCACGATATATTCTCAAGCCCGACACTATCCGCGTAGCGGTAAATCGACACGAAAAAAAGCGCCTATGACGCCCGCTGTGTCGCATTGCACACAGGAGCGTGCCGACTGCGCGCGCCCAACCTAGATCCGCGTCGCGCCCAGCGTCTCGCGCCAGTGCAGATGGCGCTCCTTGAGCACGCGCGGGACAGCAAGACCAAGCTCCTCACCATCCAGCTCCTCCAGTTCCTCCCAGGCAAGGCCGCCCTCGCCCGCCGCATTCCACGCTGCCTGCAGACTGCGGTGCGGGCTCGTCCCCTGCCGCAGCGTGAACAGGACCCGGTTGGCAATCGCATCGAGATCGCTGGCCGCCCCCACCCACACTCCGCCATCGCTGGCACGCAGCGCGTAGATGCCCGGGCGCGCCACCTTGCGGCGGTAGTCGGCCTGCAGGCCCTTGCGGTGTTCCTTGTTCATCATGGTGTGAGCCTCCCTTCGCGGCGAATCATTTTTACCCGGATATATTGACCTGGCCCCGAGATCAATTTATCCGGGTGAAATTATGAGCACGTCGCTTTCCACTACCTGCACCGCCTTCCGCGACGGTACCCGCCTGGCCACAGGCACCCGGGCGGAGCTTGTCCGCAAACTTCGCGCCGATCCGACCGGGGTCGTGGTGTTCGAGGATGCCAGCGGCCGGGTGGTCGATCTCGACTGGCGCGATACCGCGCCCCCTGCCCCGCAGGAGCCGGAACCACCGCGCAGGCGCGGCCGCCCCCGACTGGGCGTGACCGCCCGCGAGGTGACGCTGCTGCCGCGCCACTGGGACTGGCTTGCGCGCCAACCTGGCGGCGCATCGCAGGCGCTCCGGCGGCTTGTCGATGAGGCGCGGCGGGCCGATGGCGGACGCACGGCCCTGCGCACCGCGCAGGAGCGCTGCTACCGCGCGATGGCGGCTCTTGCCGGGGACTATCCGGGGTTCGAGGACGCGGCGCGCCAGCTTTTTGCGGGCGACATGGCCGCCTTCGGAGAGGCCGTGGCGGGATGGCCGGTGGACGTGCGCACTTATCTCGTCGCGCTGGCCCAGGTCCGCGAAGACGATCTCGCCTGATGTTCACACGCAAACGGCCCGGAAAGCCCCTTCAGGGAGCCGTCCGGGCCATTGGTAATGCAATGTCGCTCCGGCCGCAGCCGGAGGCCTGGGGTCACCCCTTGGCGTCGAGCCCGTAGGCCGAGTGCAGCACACGCACGGCCAGTTCGGTCTCGTCGGCGTCGATCAGCACCGAGACCTTGATCTCGCTGGTGGTGATCGCCTGGATGTTGATGCCGCGATCCGCCAGGGTCTTGAACATGGTCGCCGCAACGCCCGCATGGCTGCGCATGCCCACGCCCACGACCGAGATCTTGGCGACGCTGTCATTCGAGATCAGACGGTAGAAGCCGATCTGTTCCTTGCGCTCTTCGAGCATGGCCAGCGTACGTGCGAGATCGGCCATCGGCGCGGTGAAGGTGACGTCAGTCTCGCCCTTTTCCTTCGCCACGTTCTGGATGATCATGTCGACGTTGATGTTCGCCTCGGCAAGCGGGGTGAAGATCGAGGCCACCGCGCCCGGACGGTCGGGCACGCGGGTAAGGGTAACCTTCGCCTCGTTCTTGTCGGCGGCGATACCGGTGATCAGCTGGCGTTCCATGTCGCTTTCTTCCAATTCTTCATCGCTGACAATCATCGTGCCGGGCAGGTCGTCCGCCGAGGGGGCGTTCTCGTCGATGAACGAGGAGAGCACCTGCACGCGCACGTTTTCCTTCATGGCGAGCGAGACCGAGCGGGTCTGCAGCACCTTCGAGCCGACAGAGGCGAGTTCGAGCATTTCCTCGTAGGTCACGAGCGGCAGCTTCTGGGCCTTGGCAACGATGCGCGGGTCAGTGGTGTAGACCCCGTCCACGTCGGTGTAGATGTCGCAGCGGTCCGCGCCGATGGCCGCGGCAACCGCCACCGCCGAGGTGTCCGAGCCGCCGCGGCCAAGCGTGGTCACGCGGCCCTCGGGCGAAACGCCCTGGAAGCCGGGGAACACGGCGATCTCGCCCGAGGCCATCGAGGCAAGCACGCCTTCAGGATCGATGTCCTCGATGCGGGCCTTGGCGTGGGCATCGTCGGTCTTGATCGGCGCCTGCCAGCCCAGCCACGAACGGGCCTTGCAGCCCATCGACTGCAGCGTCAGCGCGAGGAGACCCGAGGTCACCTGCTCGCCCGAAGAAACGACCACGTCGTACTCGGCCGGGTCATAGAGCGCGTTGGCTTCGCGGCAGAAATTCACCAGCCGGTCGGTCTCGCCCGCCATGGCAGAGACAACCACGGCCACTTCGTGCCCGGCTTCCTGCTGGCGTTTGACAATACCCGCCACGCGCCGGATTCGCTCGGTCCCGGCCATGGAGGTGCCGCCGAATTTCATCACGATACGGGCCAAGGTGTCAGTGCTCCCGTCAAAAAAGGGGATTGCGCGGCGGTTTGCGAAAATTTCAATCGACGCGCAATATGGATAAGGTTCGGGCGCGCTGTTAGGGGGGTCTTATGAACAATGCAACTCCCCGTGCGCCCGAGCAGGCAAATCCGGACACGACCACCCCGGCCACGATCCGCCCCGAGGAAGCCGCCCACTTCGGCGCGATGGCCGCGGAATGGTGGGATCCCAAGGGCTCCTCGGGCATGTTGCACAAGCTCAATCCGGTGCGTCTTGGCTTCATCCGCAGGGCGATCGATGCGCATTTCGGAGGCGATTCGCGCGCGCTCAAGCCGCTGGCCGGACGCCGCGTGCTCGACGCGGGCTGCGGCGCGGGCCTGCTGTGCGAACCGCTCGCGCGCCTGGGCGGCGAGGTCACCGGCGTCGACGCCGCCCCTGAGAACATCGCGGCGGCCTGTGCCCACGCCGAGGCGTCGGGCCTTGCCATCGACTACCGCTGCGGCGAGCTCTCCAGTCTGGGCCTTGTTGGCTATGATCTTGTCTGCTCGCTCGAGGTGATCGAGCATGTCGCCGACAAGGCCGCGTTCCTCAAAGGTCTTGCCGCCACCCTTGCCGAGGACGGCCTGATGATCCTTTCGGCCCCCAACCGCAGCGCGCTCTCGCGCCTGCTGCTGGTCGAGGGCGCCGAGCGGCTCGGCATGGTCCCGCGCGGCACGCACGACTGGTCGGCTTTCCCCACCTTCGAGGAACTGACGCAGCTTGCCACAGAGGCGGGCCTGGCACTGGGTGAGCCCACCGGGATCTCCTGGTCACCGGCGCGCGGGCTCCACCTCTCCGAGGATCTTTCGCTCAACTTCATCGTCACCGCGCGCCGCGCGGGCGTGTCCGAGGACTGAGCCCCGCACCCATGGGCCAGCTTGGCATCGAGATCGCCCTCGCGCTTGCGGGGCTCGGCACCGCTGCGCTGCTCGCCTGGCCGCGTCTGTCGCGCGCCCGGCTGTGGCGCGCCGGGATCACTCCGCTGGCCTCGATCATCGGCAGCGGGTTCCTGATCCTCGGGCCGATCCTGACCGACAGCTTCGGCACCTGGGGCATTGCCGCGATGGCGCTGCTGTGTCTTGCGGGCTACCTCTTCGGCGCAGCGATCCGCACCAACATTGCCAGGCTGGAGGAAGGCGCGCACGAGACGCCGCTCTCGACCGGCCTGGAGCGCATCTCCAGCTGGGCGCTCGCCTTCGCCTACGTGATCTCGGTTGCCTACTACCTCAACCTCTTCGGCGCCTTTGCCGCGCGCATCTTCGGCGCGCCTTCCGACACGCTCGCCCGGCTCATCACCACAGGGGCCTATGCGCTGATCCTGCTGGCGGGCCTCACCAAGGGCTTTTCACTCCTGGAGCGGCTCGAGCAGCTTACCGTCTCGATCAAGCTCATCATCATCGCCGCCCTCATCGGCGCGCTTGCGGTTCACGCCGGGATCGAGTGGGAGACCGGAACGGTCACGCGCAGCGGCATGACACTCGGCGCCTGGCCCGCCCTGCAGCTGATGTTCGGCCTCATCGTCACGGTCCAGGGCTTCGAGACCTCGCGCTACCTGGGCGATCACTATAGCGCCGCCGAGCGCCAGCGTTCGATGAAGCTGGCCCAGGCAATCGCCAGCGCCATCTACATGGCCTACGTCGTGCTCCTCGCCGTCAGCTTTCGCAGTGGCAGCTTCGAACTCAGTGAAACCGCGATTATCGACATGATGCGCACCGTCTCGGCGCTCCTGGGGCCGCTGCTGATACTCGCAGCGCTCAGCGCCCAGTTCAGCGCCGCGGTGGCCGACACAAACGGCTCGGGCGGGCTCGTTGCCGAACTCACGCACCAGCGCTTCGGCATGAAGCCCACCTATGTCCTGCTGATCGCAGCGGGCCTTGCCCTCACCTGGCTGGCCGATGTCTTCGTGATCGTCAGCTTCGCCAGCCGCGCCTTTGCGCTCTACTACGCGATCCAGTCCGCGCTTGCGGCGATCCGCTCGCGCACCGCGGGCGCCGGGCCTTTGCGGATTGCCGGGTTCGGGGCGCTGACCGTGCTAGGCCTGGCTGCGGCGCTCTTTGGAACCTCGGTCGAGGGCTAAAAAAGAAGTAGATTTTCAAGGGGCCATCGCCCCTTGACCCCAAAATCGGCAACCTCACCTTTCTCGAAAACCGCAGCGCGACACAGGTGAGCCAGACAGTTTGCGGAGCCCGAGGGCGATGGCCCTCGGACTTCATTTCTCTAACTGTTAAACTTCGTTCACTTCAGTACGGCTTCCCACTGCATCTGGTTGAAGCCGACCAGGATACCCTTGGGGTGTTCGACGATCGGCCGCTTGATGGTGCTGGTGTGCTCGGCCATGATCCGCACCGCCTTGGCCGCATCGATATCGGCCTTGTCCTCGTCCGACAGCTTGCGGAAGGTGGTTCCGCGCTTGTTGAGGACCGTCTCGACGCCCTCGGCCTCGACCCAGGCTGCCAGCTTCTGCGGATCGGCCCCTTCCTTCTTGTAGTCGTGGAAGGTGTATTCGATGTCCCGCGCCTCAAGCCACTTGCGGGCCTTCTTCACGGTGTCGCAGTTGGGAATGCCGTAGACTTCAAGGCTCACGAAGAGGCCTCCTTGTTCTCAAATTCATGGATCCGCGGCGAATCGCACGCGAAGAGGGTATAGCTGTGATAGTAACGATGGCGTCCCTCGCCCTGCACCCGCGCATGTTCGGCCTGGCGCCCCCAGGCGCGCGCGGCCGCTTCGTCCGCCCATTCGGAGAGCGCCACGACCTCGCCATCCTCGGCGGTGTAGCTCTTGAACGTGAGGAAGCCGGGCTGGCGGCGCGCAAGGTCCTCCATTGCGGCGGCATCGCGGGCGTAAGCCGCACCATCGATATCGGCGCGTTTGCGGTTGCGGAAGACGACGAGAAACATCGCGGTCCGAGATGGGGCCCGCAACAATCGTATGCAAGCGCTAATACTGGACAAACGATGCGTTGCGCGACAAAGCGCCCGCTATGTCCGTAAACACGTTTGGCCGTCTGTTCCGATTCACCACCTGGGGCGAAAGCCACGGGCCTGCCATCGGCGCTGTCGTCGACGGGTGCCCCCCGGGCCTCGCGCTTGATGAAAGCGCTGTGCAGCCTTTCCTCGACGCGCGCCGTCCGGGTACGAGCAAGTTCACCACGCAGCGCAAGGAGCCGGACGCGGTCCGCATTCTCTCGGGCGTGTTCGAGGCTCCGGACGGCGTGCAGCGCACCACCGGCACCCCGATCAGCCTGATGATCGAGAACGTGGACCAGCGCTCGAAGGACTATTCGGACGTCGCCCGTGCCTATCGTCCAGGCCACGCAGACTATGCCTATGACGCCAAGTACGGCTTTCGCGACTACCGGGGCGGCGGACGTTCCTCGGCGCGCGAAACCGCCAGCCGCGTGGCCGCCGGCGCGGTCGCCCGCCTCGTCATCCCCGAAGTCACCATCGTTGCCTACGTCTCGGAGATTGGCGGCGACCTCATCGATCCGGCAAACTTCGACCTGGAAGAGATCGGCAACAACCCCTTCTTCTGCCCGGACCCAGCCGCGGCAAAGCGCTGGGAAGCGATTGTCGATGATGCCCGCAAGAGCGGATCGTCGGTCGGCGCGGTGGTCGAATGCTACGCCAGCGGCGTGCCTGCAGGCTGGGGCGCCCCGCTCTACGGCAAACTCGATGCCGACCTTGCCGCCGCGATGATGGGCATCAACGCGGTCAAGGGCGTGGAAATCGGCGATGGCTTTGCTGCCGCACGCCTGACCGGGGAAGGCAACGCCGACCCTATGCGCCCCAACACCGAGACCGGCCCCGACGGCGCGCCCGAGTTCCTCGCGAACCACGCAGGTGGCATTGCGGGCGGCATCTCGACCGGCCAGCCGGTGACCTGCCGCGTCGCCTTCAAGCCGACCAGCTCGATCCTCACCCCCCAGCCCACCGTGACCCGCCCCAACGAAAAGGGCGAGCGCGAGGCCACCGAACTGTTCACCAAGGGTCGCCACGATCCTTGCGTGGGCATTCGCGGTGTCCCCGTGGTCGAAGCGATGATGGCGCTGGTGCTGGCCGACCACAAGCTGCTCCAGCGCGGGCAGTGCGGCTAAGGCGGCCTCGCTCGGTTTGACCTCCCTTCGCATCCTGATCGACGCCGACGCCTGCCCGGTAAAGGAAGAGACCTACAAGGTCTCCGCCCGCTACAAGGTGCCGGTCGTTGTCGTCTCCAACCAGATCATCCGCATTCCGCAAAGTGCCCTCGTCTCACGCCAGATCGTGAGCGATGCCTTCGACGCAGCCGATGACTGGATTGCCGAGAACTGCTCCAAGGGCTCGGTCGTCATCACCGCTGACATCCTGCTGGCGGACCGCTGCCTGAAGGCGGGCGCCGAGGTTCTGGCGCCCAACGGCAAGCCCTTCACCATGGCCTCCATCGGCGGCGCCATCGCGACCCGCGCGATCATGGCTGACCTTCGCGCCGGAGGCGATCAGATCGGCGGACCGCCGCCCTTTTCCAGGCAGGACCGCTCGCGCTTTCTCTCCGCGCTCGACCAGGTCCTCACCCGCCTCGTCCGCGCCGCACAGAGCGGCCAACCCTAGGGAATACAAGCTGAATATCGCACACCCCTGATCCGATTCCGCTGGTGTAGCGCGCCCAACTGGCTAGACATGGCGCCAACAGCAACTGAGGGGTTCGCACATGGGGCATACGTCCGACAGCCTGATCCGGGTCGGCCTGGCACTTATTCTTCTGATCGTCGTGCTCGTCGGCGGAGGCCTCGGATCGTGCGCCGCCTACAATGGCCTGCGGGTCTGGAACGCCCAGGTTGCGGGCGAAGCCCAACTGGCGCAGGCAACCCAGAACCGCCGCATCGCCGTTCTCGAAGCGCAGGCCGCGCTCGACAGCGCCAAGCTGAAAGCCGCCGCTGAAGTCGAGCGCGCAAAGGGCCTCGCCGAAGCCAACCGCATCGTCGCGGACAGCCTGGGCGGCCCCGAAGGGTACCTGCGCTACCTCTATATCCAGAACCTCGAGGAGTCCCGGGGACAGATCATCTACGTGCCGACCGAAGGCGGCCTGCCGATCCTGGAGGCCGGGCGGCTCAATCCTTCCAACTGATCCGCCCGCCCGGTTGGATCAGCCGAAGCGCAGCGCGCCTGTCAGGTCACCCGGCGGCGGGCCTCCGGCCGCGATCATCGCCTGCTCGCGCTCGGCCAGCCCCGGCAGCTTGCGCAGGCCGAAGCGGCGGGTAAGGAAGCGCGCGATCGAGCCGGTGTCATAGATCGTGTGGTCGACCTCGCCCTTCTTCGCATGGGGTGAGACGATCAGCGCGGGGATGCGCGTACCCGGCCCCCAGCGGTCCCCCTTGGGCGGGGCGACGTGGTCCCACCAGCCGCCGTTTTCATCGAAGGTGATGACAACCAGCATCCGCTCCCACTGCGGCGAGGCTTTCAGCGCTTCGACGATCCCTGCGATGTGGCGGTCGCCCGCATCGACGTCGGAATAGCCCGCGTGCATGTTGAGGTTGCCCTGCGGCTTGTAGAAGGTGACGCTGGGCAGCGTGCCCGCCTTGGCGTCGGCCAGGAAGCGGTTGGTCCGCGCCGTCTCGCCCGTGCCCGCGTCGCGCAGGTGCGCCTCGCGCGCCTCGGTGCCCGGTGCGAACTGCGTGTAGTAGTTCAGCGGCTGGTGGTGCGGCTGGAAGTTCGGGCGCGAGGGGAAGTCGGCCGAGTTGAGATGACCTTCCAGCGCCTTTGCCCATCCGCCTGCATACCAGGCCCAGTCCACGCCCTTCTCGGAAAGCACGTCACCAATGGTTTCGTGGCTTTGCGGAACAAGCGTGTGGCTGCTCTGCGCGTTGGCATAGCCGGGGCGATCCGGGTCCAGCTCATATGTCGGGGCGAAGGGCGGCAGCATCGTGTTGACCGCATAGAAATCGGGCGAGAGGCTGTTGGGTACAAACCGCACGGGCCCGTCCATCGCGCTGGCCGGTGACTGCGCGGTCTGTTTGGGCACGATGCCCTTGGGATCCTCGCCCTCCAAATGCGTGATGCGCCCCTTGGCCGGGCTCGCATCGGCGTCCGGATAGAACGGCGGGCGCGCCGCGACCAGGTACTGGTGGTTGAGGAACGAGCCGCCAAAGGCGCCCATGAAGAAGTTGTCGCACAGCGTGAAATCGCGGGCGATCTGCCACAGCCGCAGGTTCGCCGCATTGTCGCCATAGTAGCCCATGGGCAGCGCGCCCGCATCGCTCCAGGCGACAAAGCCGTCGTTGCGCCCGCCGTTGATCTGGAGCTGGTTGTTGTAGAAGGCATGGACCAGATCGCGCGTCACCACGCCGTGGGGCAACGGATCGCCCTCGGGCGTTGCGAGCACGAACGGCGCGTTGGCGAGCGGCGCCAGATCATCGGGGCCAATGGCGATCGTCTGATGCTCCACAACCTGCTCGTGGGGGACCATGCCCTCCCAGATCGGGGGCAGGGTTTCGAGGAGAGAGCCGTCGCGGTCGCGCTGGCGCGCACGCTCGGGTGAGACCTCGGACAGCGGCTGCTCCAGCCCCGGAAAATCGCCGAAGAGATTGTTGAAGCTGCGGTTCTCCGCGTAGATCACCACGACCGTATCGATATGCGCAGCGAGCTCGGCATCGCTGGGCGGCAGGGACGCGCCGCCCTTCTGCACCGACGTGCGCGCCGCAGCGTCTTCAGACGCCAGCCCGCCAAGCGCAGCGGCTCCAGCCGCGGTGGCCATGCCGGTGAGGACGCGGCGGCGGTCAGGATTGGCGGGTGCGCCGGGGCGCGGCTCGTCGCGGTGATTGTCTGCCATGGCGAGGGACTTAGCCGCCCCGAGCCCCAAGCTCAACGCGGCAATGACACGCGCCGTCGCATAGTGCGTGGCCCACCCGCCGCGCGCTTGCCCTGCATCGGGAGGCACAAACCGCAGACCTCCGCCGATAATCGACTAATTCGCTAAATCGATCACCCGGTAATCGCGTAAATCGATCAACCCAATCGGATCATCCCGCTACAAAATGTCACCTGGTCCGCCTATCTCAGCCTCGTCAGTTCAACACACCCAAGCGAGGGAGATTTCTCATGGGTATCATCGGCAGCAAGATCCAGCCGTTCACCAACACCGCGTTCCAGCAGGGCAAGGACTTCTTCGACGTCTCCGAAGGCGACATTGCCGGCAAGTGGGCCGTGTTCTTCTTCTACCCCGCCGACTTCACCTTCGTCTGCCCGACCGAGCTCGAAGACCTCGGCGACCAGTACGAGACCCTGCAGGGCATGGGCGTGGAAGTGTTCGGCGTTTCGACCGACACGCACTTCAGCCACAAGGCCTGGCACGACACCTCGGAGAAGATCGGCAAGCTCAAGTTCGCCTTCCTCGGCGACCAGAACCACGAGCTGTCGAACAAGTTCGGCGTTCTGCGTGAAGCCGGCCTTGCCGACCGCGCCACCTTCGTCGTCGATCCCGACGGTGTCATCCAGATCATGGAAATCACCTGCGAAGGCGTCGGCCGTAACGCCGTCGAGCTCGTCCGCAAGATCAAGGCGGCTCAGTACGTGCGCAACAACCCCGGCCAGGTCTGCCCGGCCAAGTGGGAAGAAGGTTCGGACACCCTCGCTCCCTCGCTCGACCTCGTCGGCAAGATCTAAGCCCGACGCGACAACGTATCGCCGGGCGGCCTGAGCGCCGCCCGCGATATCCGGGTCGCGTGCGGACGGTGCGCGGCCCGGGACTTCCCTCCCCCGGATGCGCCCCCGTGCGCGCCCGGAGCCGGAGCGGCAGAGCCCGGACCGCCACCTTCTTCCCCCTCACGCATTCTCTTTCTTCTCTCCCCGAAAGGACCCCGACATGCTTGACGCCAATCTGAAGCAACAGCTCTCCCAGTACCTCGGCATGCTGCGCGAACCGATCGAGCTCGTCGCCTCGCTTGGCGACGATGCGAAGTCGGCAGAAACCCGCGAGCTGCTCTCGACCATCTCCGAACTGTCCGACAAGGTTTCGGCCAGCTTCGATGGCGATGATGCCCGCAAGCCCAGTTTCGAAATCCGCCGCGCGTCGACCCCGGAAGCCTCTGTACGCTTCGCCGGTGTTCCGCTCGGCCACGAGTTCACCTCGCTCGTTCTCGCCCTGCTGTGGGCCGGCGGCCACCCGCCCAAGGTCGAAGAGGACGTGCTCACCCAGATCCGCGAGCTCGAGGGCGACTACGAATTCGAGATGTACTTCTCGCTCTCGTGCCACAACTGCCCCGACGTGGTGCAGGCGCTCACCCTGATGGCGCTCAACAACCCGGGCGTGAAGGCCACCCTGATCGAGGGCGGCGCCTTCCAGGCCGAGGTCGAGGACCGCGGCGTCATGGCCGTCCCGGCAGTCTTCCTTGATGGCACCATGTGGGGCTCGGGCAAGATGGACGTGGCCGAGATCCTCGCCAAGCTTGACACCAAGGCGGGCGAAAAGGCCGCAGCCAAGCTCGCCGAAAAGAAGCCCTTCGAGGCGCTCGTCATCGGTGGCGGTCCGGCTGGCGCGGGCGCCGCGATCTACACAGCGCGCAAGGGTTTCTCGACCGGCATCGCCGCTGAACGCATGGGCGGGCAGGTGCAGGACACCATGGGCATCGAGAACTTCATCTCGGTTCCCTACACCGAAGGCCCCAAGCTCGCCTCCGCACTGGACGCGCACATCGCCGAGTACGACATCGACACGATGCCGCTGCTGCGGGCCGAGAAGCTCATCCCGTCCAAGGACCTGGGCGGCTACCACGAGGTCGTGTTCACCAACGGCGCCTCGCTCAAGGCCCGCTCGCTCATCCTCACCACCGGCGCGCGCTGGCGCCAGCTTGGGGTGCCCGGCGAGGCCGAGTACCAGACCAAGGGCGTGGCCTACTGCCCGCACTGCGACGGCCCGCTCTTCAAGGGCAAGCGCGTTGCGGTCATCGGTGGCGGCAACTCGGGCGTCGAAGCGGCGATCGATCTTGCCAACATCGTGGGCAGCGTCACCCTCATCGAATTCGACACCCAGCTGCGTGCCGACCAGGTCCTGGTCGACAAGCTGAAGTCGATGAAGAACGTGACGATCCTCACCAACGCCCAGACCACCGAGGTCACCGGCGATGGTGCGAAGGTCAATGGCCTCAAGTACAAGGACCGCGCAAGCGACGAGGAAAAGACCCTCGAGCTCGAAGGCATCTTCGTGCAGATCGGTCTGGTCCCGAACACCGAGTGGCTCAAGGACAGCGGCGTCGAACTGTCGAACCGCGGCGAGATCGTGATCGACCAGAAGGCAGCGACCAACATTCCCGGCATCTTCGCCGCGGGCGATGCGACCACCGTGCCCTACAAGCAGATCATCATCGCGATGGGTGAAGGCGCCAAGGCCGCCCTCTCGGCCTTCGACTTCCTGATCCGCAACGAGGCTCCGGCGGACGTGGCCCAGGGCGCCCAGGAAGCGGCCGAAGCCGTCGCCTAAGCCACACCGCAACCAGCGGACGTGAACAGGGGCGGGAGCGCGCAGGCGCTTTCCCGCCCCTTTTGCGTGATGGGGCCAGCCCGCAAGAATGCTGCACCTGCGAATGCAGAGAACCGAACCGCCTCTCGTGCCCGCCTGCAATCCGCAGGAAACCGGGAAAAAGTGCTCAGATTGCGGCGGGTTGAAATTTTTGGCTTCTGCGTGTATATAAGCCCCATGACCAACAATATTTCAGAATTCTCCCGCTTCACCTATCTAGACGAAAACTTCCAGGATCTGCGCGACTACTGCGAAGACAAGGGCATCTGGATTTGCCAGTCCCTGCGCCGTAAAGGCCCGCTTACTTTCGCGCTGGCAAGAAACGAGGAAGTAGCCTCCGAACTGAGCGCCCGTTTCAGCTGATCCATTCAAAAGCCGCGCCCAAGAGGACGCGGCTTTTTCATTGCCCGCTTCTTGCCGACGCGCACGCCGCGGGCACTTCCCAGAAAAACGAAGAACTTCCAGCGACTTGCCCCTTCGGGACAGAGATAAAGGCTGGAAGACTGATTCCGAGGGCCGCCGCCCTCGGGCTCCCCAAACGGCCCCCCCCTCACCTTGCGCATACAACGCTGCTTGAGAACGGTGAGGTCGCCGATTTTGGGGTCAAGGGGTGATGACCCCTTGCATCATCTCTTTCTTGAACCTTCAGCGCCGCCGCTTGAGCACGATGTAAAGCGCGCCCTGGCCGCCGTGCCGCCGATGCGCACCGCGAATGGCGACGATGTCGCTCGCGTGCTCGCTCACCATCAGCCAGTCCTTGATCTTGGCCCGGATCGCGCCGCGTCGCTCGCCCCGGTCCATGGCGTCAACCGGGCGCGGCTTACCGGTGACAACCAGCACCACCCGCGCGCCCATGGCCTTGCCCTGCGACAGGCCATCCATGAGCCGCCGATACGCATAGTCCAGGTTCGAACCGTGGAGGTCGAGGCTGAAGTCGGGAACGAGCGTACCCTTGGCAATCCGCCGTTCCCAGGAGCCGTCGAGATGCAACTGGGTCTCG
Organism: Novosphingobium mangrovi; assembly: GCF_022818885.1. Lineage (NCBI taxonomy): Bacteria > Pseudomonadati > Pseudomonadota > Alphaproteobacteria > Sphingomonadales > Sphingomonadaceae > Novosphingobium > Novosphingobium mangrovi. The sequence goes on from NZ_JALHAT010000030.1 coordinate 55,765, forward strand.
CCCTTGGGCGCCTTCGCCGGAGCGGGCTTGGGCGCCAGCGGCGGCGGAACGCGTCCCTTCACCTTCTTCTTGATGACCGGCGGGGCAGGGGTCGCCTTCTCGGCAGGTACAGGTGCATGGGAAACCGGGCGCCGCACGGCAGGTTCGAGCGGCTTGACGGTGCGCGCAACTTCGCCCCAGAGGCGCGCTTCATCCTCGCTCAGGCGGCGTCCCGGCCGCCTCACAGCACGCCCAGACGCGCCAGGGTGCCCTTGGGCAGCAGGAGCAGCGCGTTTCCGCGCCCCGTCATGTCGCCCGCCGTCGCGCGCGCCTCCTCGCCGTTGCCCCAGAAGGTATCGAAGCGATTGGCACCCTTGATCGCCCCGCCGGTGTCCTGCGCAACCCAGAGGCCATCGGCCTCATGCCGATCAAGGTCGAGGAACACAGGCGCGCCCAGCGGCACGAATTTGGGATCGGTCGCGACCGACGCGTGCGCCCGCACCGTCACGCCCAGCGCGCCCACCGGGCCGTCACCTGTCAGTTCACGGAAGAACACGAAGGAGCGGTTCTCGCGCATCAGCGCGGCACCCTCTTCCGGGTTCTCGCGAATGTACTGCATGATGCCCTGCATCGAGGCGGCATATTGTCCCGGCCCATCGCCCAGTAGCCCGCGCTGGCGCATCAGGCTGCCGATGGCGGTATAACCGTGGCCGTTCTGCCCGGCATAACCGATGCGCATGACCTCACCGTCCGGCGCACGCAGCATGCCCGAACCCTGGACCTGGAGGAAAAAGACCTCGACCGGATCACGCGCCCAGGCAATGATCGGGGCACGGCCCTGAAGCGCGCCGTCCTCGATCTGAGCACGGTCAAAGTAGCGGGTGAAGCGCCCCTCCTCGTCGTAGCGCCCGACCGGCATGCGCCCGTTGTCGAGCCGCTCGGCATCGCCCTCACGGGCGCGCACGAGGTCGTCCGGCACACCGTAGACCGGCACATCGTATCCCGGGACATGGTCGCGTGAACCCGCGATGTCGGGCTCGTAGTAGCCCGTTGCGAAGGCCGCGCCTTCGCCCACGCGGACTGTCTCGAAGTAGGTGGCGAAGAAGCGAGAGGCATCCCCCTGCGACCAGGTTGCTGCAGCCGTACACGCCGACTGCCAGTCTTTGGCGCGAGTCAGGCCGCTCACATCCTCACGGACAACGAGCTTGGGACAGCTTTCGGCGAAACCAGCCAGTGCCGCGCCCGCATCCATTGCCCCCACCGGGAGCGACGCGAAGGCCGGCCCTGGACGTACGCCGGCGGCCAAGGCATTGGTCGGCGCAGGAGCGGTTGCGGAGCCCGGAGCCTCGACACGTCCCGCGCACGAAGCCAGCAGCACGGCAAGCCCGCCCATGAGCGCCATGCGGCCGACCGAGGCACGCGAAGAGGCGAGGCAGCGCTCGAACAGGGACGCTGACAGGCGATCTCGGACCACGGGGCAGGCACTCCAGAAAAATTCAATGGGGCCCGGCTTCGCAGGACCGAAAAAACGAAACGGGCAGCGAAGCGTTGCAGCGCTTCCTGCCCGTTACCTGCGCATTTGCGCGGGAAAGATCAACCGGCGTCGGTTTCCTCGAGGATCCAGTCGGGATCGCTCGAACGCACCTGCCGGGTGAAGGTCCAGACATCGACCGCCTCGATCGCATCGTCGAGCGAACCGGCAACGACATTGCCTTGCGCGTCGCGGGTGACGGCGGCGATGTCCGAGCGGAAGCGCAGCGTGATGCGCGCCGTGCCGTCTTCCACACCTGCCGCCACGATCTTGACGTCCTCGATCCGCACGAGACGGTTGTCGAGCGTCTCGCCCGCTTCGATCCGCGCATCAATGGCGCTCTCGAAGCTCTCGTAGACAGGCGCGTCGCACAAGGCGCGCAGTTCGGCCTTGTCGCCCTTCCAGAACGATTCCAGCACGAGACGATAGGCACCGCGGGCGCCCTCGATGAAGGCCAGCGCGTCGAAACGACGGTCGGCAGCGGCAATGGCAGCGAGACCACGCTCGGCCGTGGGCGAGGTTACCGGCACCTGCTGGATGCGCGGGTCCTGCCCAGCCCTCTGGGGCTGGTCGTCCGGGCGGAGTTCGGGGCGGCGAGGCGCCTGGGGCCGCGTCGCACCGGGCTGTCCCTGCTGCCCTTCGAAGCGTCCGGCAATGGGCTCTTCCTCATGCTCGGCTCGGCGGCCCAGCACGGAATAGAGCCGCAGGCCGAGAAACGCTGCGATCATGGCCAGGATGACGATTTCCGGTGTCACGTTCGTGTACCCATTCCTTCCTTCGGCCCCGCTACCAGGTACTTTGCGCCTGCGTTTGCCGGGACCGTAATCTTCGTAACATAACCCCATGTAGGTAGCATTGACAAATGAACAACGCGTGTGCGGCCGGATCGGGGCATTTTTTCGACATAGCGGGCGAAACCCGGGGCGAGAATGCACCTGCGGCCGTCTAACCGCACAACGGCCCCGCAACTGGGGTGTTCCACGAAGCGCAAAAATGCTCTAGCGCGCGAGAATCGCTTCCTTGCGGCGCCCTATCGCCCGAGGCAGCCGGACGATCAATGGATTAAAGCGGGAAATCACCACCATGGCCGACGAAGGCAACGTCATCTCCGATCTCAACCTCGGCAACGGGGGCGATGCAGGCCCCAGCGCCGGGATCATCTCGCAGTACATCAAGGACCTCTCGGTCGAGAATCCCAATGCGCCCCAGTCGTTCCAGTGGCAGGACACGCCCGCGATCGACGTGCAGTTCAACATCGCGGCCAAGGCCATCGAAGGCGAAGTCCACGAAGTCGAACTGAAGATCACCTGCGCGTCCAAGTGCGAAGCGGGCACGGCCTTCGTGGTCGACCTCAGCTACTGCGCGCTCGTCGGCATGCGCGGCCTCGACGATGGCCAGGCCCATGCCTTCCTTTTCGCCGAAGCTCCGCGCATCCTCTTCCCCTTCGCTCGCCGCGTGGTGGCCGACGCCGTGCGCGACGCCGGTTTCCAGCCGCTCATGCTCGAGCCGATCGACTTCAACGGTCTCTACGTCCAGCAGCTTCAGGCTCAGCAGCAGCAGGGCGCGACCGCGGGCGATCCGCCGATGGGCAACGCCTGATCAAAGGGCTGCACACTGCGTAAACCTTACGCAGACCTGATCTGTCGGGGGAGAGGACCACCCCTCCCCCGACGTTCCCCCGTGATGGAGGCCGGCCGGTCCGACAACGGGGTTATCCCGGCACCGGCGTGCAAAAGAGGGCATCTGAGGCCATGAGTCTTGTCCGCAACGTCGGCACCATCGGCGGGCTCACATTGCTGAGCCGCATCTTCGGCTTCGCCCGCGATATCCTCCTCGCCCGCGTCCTGGGCGCGGGGCTTGCCGCCGACGCCTTCCAGCTTGCCTTCGTCCTTCCCAACACCTTCCGGCGGCTCTTCGCCGAGGGTGCCTTCTCCGTCGCCTTCGTGCCGATGTACACGCGCACGCTGGCAGCCGACCCGTCCGAGGGCGGCGGGGAGGATGCGGCCGACCGCTTTGCCAGCGACGTCCTTTCGGTCTTCGTATGGGTGCTGCTCGGCTTCTCCGCGATCGCGATGATTGCGATGCCCGCGATCGTCTGGCTGCTGGCGGGCGAATACCAGGAGGTGCCTGGCAAGTTCGAACTGGCCGTCGCGCTCAGCCGAACGACCTTTCCCTATCTGGGCCTCGTCAGCCTTGTCGCGATGCTCTCGGGCGTGCTCAACGCCCATTCGAAATTCGCGCCCGGCGCCTTCGTGCCAGTGCTCCTCAACGTGGTCCTCATCACCGGTATCGTTACTGGCTATTTTCTCGGCAAGGCGAGCGGTTCGGACCAGGTCATCGCCTGGTGCGTCGCCCTTGCGGTGAGCGCGTCCGGCGTCGCGCAGCTGGTCTACATGGCCTGGGCCACGCGCAAGGCGGGCGTGAAGCTTCAGGTCCGGGCCCCGCGCTTCACCAAGGACGTGCGCAAGCTGGGCATGTTGATCCTGCCTGCCACCTTCGGCGCGGGCGTCTACCAGATCAGCCAGTTCGTCGACACGTTCTTTGCGACCTCGCTCGAGCAGGGCTCGCTCACGCTGCTGAAGTACGCCGACCGCCTCAACCAGATGCCGCTGGGCATCGTGGGCATTGCGCTGGGCACCGCGATCCTGCCGATGCTGGCGCGCCACATCCAGTCGCACGACGACGCCGGTGCGCAGCGCCTCCAGGCCAACGCGGTCGAGATCGCGTGCCTGCTCACCCTGCCCGCCGCCGTTGCGCTCGCCATCTGCGCGCCTGCCTTCGTCACCGCCTTCTTCGTGGGCGGCAAGATGACCCAGGCCCATGGCGACACGATGGCCGCCATCGTCGTGGCCCTCGTCTGCGGTCTGCCCTCCTACGTTCTGGTCAAGGTCTTCCAGCCCGCCTTCTTCAGCCGCGAGGACACCCGCACACCGGTGTGGATTGCGGCCGGGACGCTGATCGTGAACATCGCCGTCAACATCGCGGTCGTCCCGCGCTTCGGCATTGTTGGCCTGGCCGGAGCCACCGCCTTCACCTCGACGCTCAACGTGGCGACGCTCTACACCATCCTGCAGCTGCGCGGCTGGTTCCACTTCACCGCCCGGCTCGGCTCGCGCATCGCGCGCCAGATCGTGGCCAGTGCAGTCATGGGCGGCGTGCTCTGGGCGCTGATGCCACTCATGGCGGGGCGCTATGGCGGCAACGTCTTCGAGAAGGTCTGGTCGCTCGCCGCCCTGTGCATCTCGGGCATGCTCGTCTTTTTCGTGACCGCCTATCTTGTCGGCGCACTCGACAAGGACCTGCTTGCCCAGCTACGGCGGCGCCGACCGGCCGCCAAAACCGAACCGGTCACTCCTACGGACTAACCACAGGCACGAAAAACCATGCGTATCGTCTCCGGCATCCAGCCCACGGGCAACCTTCACCTTGGCAACTACCTGGGCGCCATCAAGAACTGGGTGAAGATGCAGGACGACATCGCCGCCGAGGGTGGGCAGAGCCTCTACTTCCTCGCCGACCTGCACGCGATCTCGATGCCGCATGATCCCAGAACGCTTTCGGCCAACACCCGCGAGATGACCGCTGCGCTCGTAGCCTGCGGGATCGATCCTGACCGCTCGATCCTGTTCAACCAGACCCAGGTGCCCCAGCACGCCGAACTGCAGTGGCTCCTCAATGGCACCGCGCGCATGGGCTGGCTCAACCGCATGACCCAGTTCAAGGACAAGTCGGGCAAGAACCGTGAAGGCGCTTCGGTCGCGCTGTTCACCTACCCGGTGCTCCAGGCCGCCGACGTGCTGCTCTACCAGGCAACCCACGTGCCGGTGGGCGAAGACCAGAAGCAGCACCTCGAGCTCGCCCGCGATATCGCGCAGAAGTTCAACAACGACTTCGCAAGCGAGGACGCGCCCGTCTTCACTCTGCCCGACCCGATCATCCCGCCCGAGGCTGCACGCATCATGTCCCTGCGCGACGGTTCGGCCAAGATGAGCAAGTCCGACCCCTCCGACATGGCGCGCATCAACCTCACCGACGATGCCGACACGATCATGAAGAAGGTCAAGAAGGCCAAGAGCGACGCCGAACCGCTGCCCAGCGAGAAGGCGGGCCTGGAAGGTCGTGCGGAAGCCAACAACCTTGTCGGTATCTACTCGGCCATGACTGGGCAGAGCGTGGAGCAGATCCTTGCCGATTTCGGCGGCGAAGGCTTCGGCAAGTTCAAGCCCGCGTTGGGCGAAGTGCTGGTGGAGAAGCTTGCCCCCATCAACGAACGCTTCAACGAACTGCGCAAGGACTACTCCGCCCTCGACGCGATCCTCGCCAAGGGCGCCGAAAAGGCCCGCACGCTCGCGCTGCCGACACTGCACGCGGCCTATGACGCGCTGGGCCTCGTGCGCGGCTGAAGTCCATATCGGACAGGAAGACCCAGGTTGTCGGGGACGCTCAGTTCCCGACAACCTCCCCGACCAACCCTCGCAGGATAGAGCCGGTCACGGCTTCGCTTTCACGCCGGGCATGTGCGTCGCGCTCCTGTTGCGCCACCGCCAGACGCTTCTGCGCAGCCAGAACTTCGGTTGAGAACTCCACGCTGGCCTCGTCGCGAAGGCGCAGGTATTCGCCGGGACTGACTGTTCCTTCGGCAAGGCCAAGCTGCACGGTTTCCCAGTTCACGCGCCGCGTGCGCAGATAGCTTGCCAGTTCGATATCGTGGCGCACCACGGTGTCTTCGAGCGCCACATCGCAGGGCGTCACGACCTCCTGCATGGCGAGGAATTGCTCCACTTCGTCGGGCGTCAATACCGTCGTGTTCATCTTCGCGCGAAGCGAGGCCTTGAGCTGCGGATCGTCGAGCGCAAGCGCCTTGCCCATGCTGGTCTGGCGGTAGGGAGCGATAGCGGCAAGGAAGCACGCGCCCCGTGTCTCGAACGCGGCGTTGACGCCCTCAAGGGCCGTTTGTGCCTGGGCACCATTCGCCCAGAACAAAAGCGCAGCGCCCAGAAAACCTCGCATATACACGTAACAGTTCCCCCTGAGTATCCGACGAGCCTGAAAATCAACTTCGGACTCAAACCGATCGCACAGGGCTGTCAAGATAAGGCTAACAAGGCGCGGTGCGACCGCATCAACGCCCCGCCGCCAGCAACATCGCCGCGCCGGACATTTGCGCCGCCGCGCCAAACTGTGCCTTTGCCCCCGTCCAATCGGAATCGATAGACTGCTGACCTTCGTTGCTAATCCGCCAGATCGCCTGCGCATTGCGGCGTGCCCCCTCGCGCAAGGCCTGCTTTTCCGGACCTTCGGGAAGCGCGTCCATCAGGTAGGCGAGGTGGAAGGCAAAGATACCCTTGAAGGCAAGGCCATCAGCGCCGATCTGCGGCACGGGCTCGCGCAGTGTGCCGTCCGGATGGGCCAGAATGGCAAGGGCACTACGAGCCGTTACCACCGCACGCGCACGGTAGATCGGCGCGCCTGTGATTTCGGTCAGGTCGGAGAGGCCGGAAAGCAGCACGCCCTGGTTGTAGGTCCAGCGCGGCTGGCCGTTGTTGCGGCAAATCCCGGTCTGCGCATCGATCACGAGCCCATCGTTCACCAGCCCGTCTTCGCCGATCATGCCCGAGGCGCCCAGCCAGCCCCAGGTGCGCAGCGCCCAGTCGCGGTACTCCTCCTGGCCCGTTGTCCGGTAGAGCCGTGTCGCAGCGGTCAGCAGAAGCTCGTTGGTGATCGCGTTCTTGTAGGTGTGGCGCGGGTTCCACCACATGCCCCCACCGCAGGTATTGCCCCAATGCGCCCGGACCAGCTCCGCGAAGGTACGCGCCGCGTAATCGAGCAGGGCCGGATCGCCCTCCATCTGCCAGCCATCGACACTGGCGATCACCGCCCAGAGCGCATCGTCGTTGAGCGCAAGGCGGCTATGGTTGCGCAGCGCGGCGTGGATGCGCGTGTCCCAGCGGGTATCGCCGGTGCGCGCGCGATAGGCCATGAGCACGTCCGCCAGCACGAAGCGCTGCCAACCACCTGCGCGCTCCCAATCGCCTTCCGGTCCCAGGTCCTCACGCCACCAGCGGGCATCGAGGAGAGCCAGGGCCTGCCCCGCACGCAGATCCCACGCTGGAGCCGCGCCTGGCGCTTCGCTCGCGGCCTGCGCGATGCCAGAAAGCGACACAAGCGCAAGTGCAACGCCAAGCGCCAGCCCGCTCCACCAACGCACCCTCTTTACCCGAGCAGCTTCGCGCGGCGCTTCGCCCAGGCCTCGGCCAGCGGCGTCACCTCGCCCAGCGCTTCAAGTCCCGCACGGTCCGTCTTGTGATCTCCGGCAATGAGCAGGCCGAAGACGCGGGCCACACTCCACTCCGGAAAAGGCCTCTCGACAAGCTCCAGCGTACCGCCCGCGGAAACTTCGCCCTCTTCCAGCACGCGGTAATACCAGCCCGAGCGCCGCGACGCGACGACACCGGCCATGACCTTGGCGCCATCGAAGCGGTGGTCGAGCTTCCAGCAAGGCTGGCGCCCCTGCGCGACTTCGACGAGCGCACTGCCCATCCGGAAGCGATCCCCGATGCAGACCTCCTCCTCGCGCAAGCCCTGGGTCGAGATGTTCTCCCCGAAGGCCCCTTCGCCTTCGAGCAGCGGATGGCCGCCGAGCACTTCGCCCCAGTAGGCGTAATGATCGTGGGGGTAGTGGTGGATCGCCTTTTCCGGCCCGCCATGGACCGAAAGGTCGGCCTGCCGGTCACCTTCCAGGCCCAGCCAGCCGACCTTCACAGGCCCTTCCACGGCCCGCTTGGCGATGGCGCTGTGTTCATCGGCTGCGCGAAAACGCGTCACCGAACCGCAGTTGACCGAGAGAATACGCATGAACCGGACTCGCTTTCCCCGTGCAAAGTGCCTATATCACAGGGCGTTGCCTAGTCCCTGTTCGACGTGCGGAAAATGGAAAATCGCGCAGGTCTGCCCGATTCACGCGTTTGCAGTTCACCGCAAGCCCGGCGCCATTCAACCGCTATTCAGACCCGGAACGGCAATATCGTTGAGAGCCTCATCGGTTCGCCCCCTCCCGCGGGGCCGGGAATTCAACCCTGCCGATTGCCCAGACAGAGGCCAGTGGAGTGAATAGGATGACCCAGAATTACGGCCAACCGGGACGCACCCCGCTAGCCGCGCACCTGCGCATGGCGCTGGCGGCGCTCATGCTCGTGGCGGTCAGCGCCTGCGCGACGCCTTTCAAGGCGGATGTCTCGCGCTTCCAGTCGCAGTTGCCCGCCCCAGCCGGACAGACCTTCGCGGTCGTTGCCGACGACGAGAAGCTCGAAGGCGGCCTCGAATTCGCGCAGTACGCAGGGCTCGTGGCCGAGCAGATGGCCGAGCTTGGCTACACGCCGACGCGCGATCCCGCGAACGCGGACATGATCGTGCGCTTCGACTACGGCATCGACACCGGCCGTGAACGCGTGCGTTCGCGCATGTCGCCCTATTACGACCCCTGGTACGGCTATGGCCGTTTCGGTGGTTACGGCCGCTTCGGGGGCTTCTACGGCGGCCCGTGGCGCTATGGCTTCTACGATCCCTACTTTGATGGCGGCATGAACTCGTACACCGTCTTCACCAGCGGCATCGAAGTGAAGATCGACCGTGCCGCCGATGGCCAGCGCCTCTTCGAAGGCAAGGCTCAGGCCCTCTCGACCTCGAACAGCCTGCAATATCTGGTCCCCAATCTCGTCGAAGCGATGTTCACCGATTTTCCCGGGAACTCGGGCGAGACCGTGCGCATTACAGTGGCACCTGAAGACAAGTAATCTTGCATCTTCCACGATATTGACGGGCTCCCTACTGGGAGACACCGAGGGGCGGGTCCGTCGCAAGGCGGGCTCGCCCTAAGCTTTTGGGGCCTCACTTCCGCCCTCTTTCCACCTCAGACTGGCCCGAACCCACCCTTTGGGAGACCCCGCGAGGATGAACACCTTCATGGCGATCATGTCCCAGCTCTTCTGGGGCGTCACCGTGGGCGCGCTGGAAGCGGCCTTTGCGACGGTCGCGCGCGGCGCCTTTGCCGTGTTCGGGCTTGGCGGCGCGGGCTGGTGGATGGTGAAACGACGGCGTGCGCGGCAGGAACGGCGGAGCAACGCGAAGAACGAGGACTGAGGACAACCATGCCCCATGACGTCCTTGGCGAATTCATCAGCGATATCGCCCAGCCCACCGCCGAATACGCGAGCGACGAAATCCGAAAACGCTGGGGCTTGCGTGGATGCCTGCTTGGCCTGATCGTTCCTGGCGTCGGCCTTACGGCTCTGGCCTGGTGGCTCATCCGCTAGGGCAAACCCTGTCCGGGTTCAGTTGCCGAGCGCGGTCACTCCGCCGGTCGAGCCGAAGCCGCCCTCACCGCGCACGGTCTCATCCAGTTCCTCGACCTCAAGCCAGGTCGCCTGGGTGACAGGCGCAAGCACGAGCTGCGCGATACGGTCCCCGCGCACGATCGAGAAGCCTTCCGTCCCGTGGTTGATGAGAATGACCTTCAGTTCGCCGCGATAGTCCGAATCGATGGTGCCCGGCGTGTTGGGCACGGTGATCGCATGCTTGAGCGCGAGCCCTGAACGCGGGCGCACCTGGATCTCGAAACCTTCCGGGATTGCCATAGCGAGGCCGGTTGCAACCGCGTGGCGCGCGCCCGGGGCAATCGTGACATCTTCAGCCGAGACCACGTCCATTCCGGCTGCGCCCGCCGTCGCATAGGCGGGTAGCGGCAGGCCCTTGCCGTGGGGCAGGACCTTCAGGGGCACCGGGACATTAGCTGGCGAATGCATCGATCATCCTTTCAACGAGGAGATGGGCGACCTCCTCCTTGGGCATTTCGGGGAGCGAGATCACGTCGTCACCGCGCACGATGTGGACCGCGTTGGCATCGCCGCCCATGACATCGCCCGAGACGTCGTTGGCGATGATCCAGTCCGCACCCTTACGCTTGCGCTTGTCGGTGGCGTACTTGATCACGTCGTTGGTCTCGGCGGCAAAGCCGATAAGGAGCGGCGGGCGGTCCGGGCGCGAGGCCACGGTCGCCAGGATGTCCGGATTTTCGGTCAGGAGCAAGGCGGGCGGGGCGGACCCGCGCTTCTTGAGCTTCTGGCCAGCCACGCTCACCGGGCGCCAATCGGCCACGGCCGCGACCATCACGCCAATGTCGGCGGGCAGCGACTGCTTGACCGCCTCGGCCATGTCGAGCGCGCTTTCCACGTCGATCCGGTCAACGCCGGGCGGCGTGGGCAGATAGACCGGCCCCGCGACCAGCGTGACCCGTGCGCCTGCCCGTGCGGCGGCGGCCGCGATGGCAAAGCCCTGCTTGCCCGACGATCGGTTGGCGATGTAGCGGACCGGGTCGATCGGCTCCCAGGTGGGACCCGCCGTCACCAGCACGTGGCGCCCCGCCAGCGGCCCCTCGCCCGGAACGAACGGCGTCATGTCGTAACTGCCATCGGCCAGCATCGTAGGGTGCGCGTAAGGGTCTTCGCCCGCCAGCGGCTGCGCGCGCATGAACTCGCCATGCGCGGAGGTAAGGTGGTTCATCGCCTCGGGATCGGTCGGCGGAGCGGCGCGGGCCGCGCCCTTCTTGGCCATGAGCGGCGAAGCGGAGAAGTCGGCAGGCGCTGCCTCGGACGTAGTCTCGCCGCCGCCCAGGTCCACCGCCTTCTTCGCCTTGCCTGCACCGCCGCGCAGGATCATCCCGCCCGACAGGCCGCCAAGACCCATGCCGCCCTCGTCCTGTTCCTCTGGCTCGGGATCATCGAACTCGGGCTGCCAGGCATGGCCGTCCTCGCCCGTTGCCGGCGGCAGGCCGGGATAGCTCTGGTCGTAGGCCACTTCGCCGGGAAGCGGGGCCACCTCGACCGGGCCAAGGCCCAGCCCCCAGGCAATGCGCTGCCAGATCGCCACCGGGTCGGGCAGACGGCCCGGGCCATACTCGCCGCAGGCCATGGTGCCCTCGTCGGGCTCCATCACGTCCACGCCCGCATCGCGCAGGACCTGCACGTTGCGCGCGGTCGCCGGGTGCTGCCACATGCGCACGTTCATCGCCGGAACCGCCATCACCGGCGCGTCGGTGGCAAGCAGCATGGTCGTGGCAAGATCGTCGGCAATGCCCGAGGCCATCTTGGCGAGAAGATTGGCGGTCGCCGGACAGATCACGATGAGGTCGGCCGCGCGGCTCAGCTCGATATGCCCCATCTCGACCTCGTCCTTGAGATCGAAGAGCGAGGTGTAGACCGGGTTCCCCGACAGCGCAGCCAGCGCCATGGGCGTCACGAACTGCGCGCCGCCTTCGGTCAGGACGCAGGTCACCTCACCGCCTTCCTTGCGGATGTGGCGAACAAGCTCGCAGGCCTTGTAGGCCGCGATGCCGCCGCCGATGACCAGGAGAATACGCGGTCCGTTCATGGTTCTGGCTTCTGCAACAGCACTCATCATCACGCAATCGGTTTGGAGGAAAAGAACGCAGGTACGCTGCCGCGCGAGGCGCAGGCGAGGTCGCTGTCAAACGAACTACGGCTGTCGGACAAGCGCTCTTGCGAACGCAAGGTTCCGGCAAGGCTGCGCAGGACGGTCATGCCCCCTGCCCCGCAGCAACGCGCCGCGCAAACTCCCACAGGGCCCAGGCCCTGCGCGTTACAGCATCATGTTCCAGTACGTTACCGCCCATGCGGCCATGCCCCCCGCGATTGCCGCGAGAATATAACCACCAAGGTGGTTACCATCGGGTTTACGCTTGCGTTCCCAGAGCAGATCGATCTCAGGCAGTGGGGCCTGTTCGGGGGCGCCGCCCTTGGGGGGGAAGCGCTCCTCGATCCGGCGCACTAGCGCGGGCAGGCGCGCCACCGTCGCCAGATCCTCGCGCAGGCGGTCGGCGATGACGGCCTCGGGGCCCAGCTCGTCGCGGATCCAGTCCTTCACGAAGGGCGCAGCCACGTCCCACATGTTGATCTGCGGATCGAGCGCGGTCGCCAGCCCCTCGACCATGACCATGGTCTTCTGCAGCAGCAGGAGGTGCGGCTGCACGGCCATGTCGAAATCGCGGGTAATGGCAAAGAGCCCGTCGAGCATCTGCCCGACCGAAAGCTCGGACACGGGCTTTCCGCGCATGGGCTCGCCCACCGCGCGCAGCGCCGTCGCGAAATCCTCGACCGAATGGTAGCTCGGCACGTACTGCGCCTCGAAGTGGATTTCCGCGACGCGCTTGTAGTTGCCGGTGGTCAGGCCATAGAGGATCTCGGCCAGCCACAGCCGCGCCTGGCGGTTGATGCGCCCCATGATGCCGAAATCGATGGCCACGATGGTCGCGTCCTCGGGCGTCCCCTGCACGAACAGGTTGCCCTGGTGCATGTCGGCGTGGAAGAAACCTGCCGAAATCGCCTGCTTGAGGAAGGTGAGCACCAGCCGGTGGGCGAGTTCGGGCAGGTCGTACCCCGCCGCCTTCATCGCCTCCAGGTTGCTCATCTTGATGCCGTCGATCCACTCCAGCGTCAGGACCTGGCCGTTGGTACGCTCCCAGTCGATGGCGGGGATGCGGTAGCCCTCGACCGCCTTCATGCCATCGGCAAGCTCGGAGGCCGAGGCAGCCTCGCGCCGCAGGTCGAGTTCGCGCACGGTCCAGCGCTTGAGATTGGCGATCACCGCGCGCGGGCGCAGGCGCGCGGCCTCGCCCCCGAAGGCCTCCAGATGCGCGGCGGCCCACTCGTAGGTTTCGACATCGCGGTTGAACTGCTCGCGGATGCCCGGACGCAGCACCTTGACCGCCACCTTGCGCCCGTCGAGCGTGGTCGCGGCGTGGACCTGCGCGATCGAGGCCGCGCCGATGGGCTGTTCCTCGAAGGTCGCAAAGACCTCTTCCAGCGGACGCTCGAAGCTTTCCTCGATCCGCTTGCGGATGAGCGCGAAGTCAACCGGCGGCAGGCTGTCCTGCAGGGTCAGCAGGTTGCGCGCGGGGCCCTCGCCGACAAGGTCAGGCCGTGTCGCCAGCGCCTGGCCCAGCTTGATCGCGGCCGGGCCGATCGAGCCGAAGGCGCCGGCGTAATCGGGCTCGTCCCCCTGCTTGGCACCAAAGCGGGCCACGCGGCACAGGCGCTTGACCGGTGCGGGCGCGTTGCGGTCGTTCTCGATCCCGCGCAGCGCGCCGTGGCGAGCGAGGACCCGGCCCCATTTCAGGAGCCTGCGAATATGCGTCAGTCGGGACGTCACGATGCCTGTCTCAGACCTTCCAGCCCGAGTGGATCGCGACAAGACCGCCCAGGATCGGCTCGACCTTGGTGTGCTTGAAACCGGCCGCGCGGATCATGCCCTCGAACTCGGGCATGGGCGGGAAGCGGCGGATCGATTCGATAAGGTAGCGGTAGGAGTCCGCATCGCCCGCGATCATCTTGCCCAGCTTGGGGACCAGCTTGTGCGAGTAGGCGTCATAGACTTCCTTGAAGCCGGGCCACTCGGTGGTCGAGAATTCGAGGCAGAAGAAGCGCCCGCCGTACTTGAGCACGCGGTGCGCCTCGGCCAGCGCCTTGTCGATATGGGTGACGTTACGGATGCCGAAAGCGATGGTGTAGGCGTCGAAGTGGCGATCCGGGAAGGTCAGTTCCTCGGCGTTCTGGCGCGACCACACGAGCGTATCGATGCCGCGCTCCATCGCGCGTTCGATGCCCACGTCGAGCATGTCCTGGTTGATGTCCGAGACCGTGACGATGGCGCCCTTGGCCTCCATGCGGAAGGCAATGTCGCCCGTGCCGCCCGCCATGTCGAGGATCTGCTCGCCCGCGCGGGGTTTCACCCGGCGCACGAAGTCGTCCTTCCACACCCGGTGCATGCCGGCTGACATGGCATCGTTCATGATGTCGTACTTGCGCGCGACGTTCGAGAAGATGGCACCGACCTTGCCGGCCTTCTCCTCGGCGGCGACCTCTTCGTACCCGAAGGAAACCGTTTCACTCATGACTCAGTCCTCTAGCCCCGTGGTGCGCGGAGCGCCACTGGTGATTTTGCACCTGCGCGCAGGGCAAACGCACCCAGCACGATGCCCACGAGGATGAGGCCCATGCCGACGGCGTGGAAGAGCGCGATATCCTCACCCAGCAGCAGCGCGGACAGGAGCGCACCGAAGAGCGGCATCAGGGTGATGCCCTGCCCCGCACGCGCCGGGCCCAGCTGCATGGTCGCAGCGATATAGATGAAATAGGCCAGCACCGAGGGGAACAGCCCGACATAGAAGAAGGCGCCCACCACCGGCCAGGACCAGGCAACGGTAAGCCCGCGCGCGCCCTCGAAGGCGGCGAGCGGGGCCAGCGCGATGGCGCCCAGAAGAAAGGTCAGGAACACGAAGACCGGCGCATCGACCGCGGGCTTCTTGCGCAGGAGCACCGTGTAGAAGGCCCAGCACACCACCCCGCACAGGATCAACGCGTCGCCCAGCCCTCCGATCTCCAGCGCCTCCACCGCCGCCCAATCGCCCCGAAAGACGATGAAGAGCACGCCCAGCGTCGAGACCGCCACGCCCGCAACCTGCAAAGCCGCCGGGCGTCCCCGGAAAAGTAGAAAGTCGAACAGGAGCACACAGGTCGGAACCGCGGCCTGAAGCAGCAGCGCGTTCGTCGCGCTGGTGTGATGGAGCCCGGAATAGACGAAGGAATTGAAGCAGACGACGCCCAGGAAGCCCAGCAGGATCAGCCACCCTGCCCGCGCCCGGACCTCATGCCACTGCGCGCGCAGCTTGGGGAGCGCCAGCGGAGCCACGAACAGGACCGCAATCACCCAGCGCCCGAAGGCCAGCGTGAAGGGCGGAATATCCGCGCGCACCGCACGCCCGACAATGGAATTGCCCGCCCAGAACAGCATGACCAGCCCCAGCATGAGGAAGGGGCGCAGCGCGGAGGAAGACGCGGGGGGAGATGGAGAGGAATCGGCCATGGCGGGGGACTTACCCTGCCCACATCGCTCTGGCGACGGCAAAGCGTTGGCCTCTCGGACACGTCCCATGCGAGGCATCTTGTTCGCAGCCCCCTAATCGCACGCCCCTATTCGCAAGCAAGGCCGTCGCCGTCCCGGTCGAGCCCGCGCCGATAGCCAGCCTGGCCCCGCAGCAAGGGGGCACGTCCCGCGGCGCGCACCGCCGCGCAGTTGGGATAGTAGGCCTGTGCCCCATCCGCAGACCGAGACTGGAAGGAGGGCGCTGACGGCGCGGTCTGCCGCTGCGGCGCGGGCGCCCGGTGGCAATGATAGTCGCCCGTGCGGCGATTGTGGTGACAGCCACTGCGATCCAGCCCGCCCGGATGCGCCAGGGCGGCCCCACAGGCGAAACCACCCGCAAGACACGCCAGCGCAAGAAAGGCCCACCTCGGAAAAATAACGGAAAACATGCGAAAGAGCCTCTAGGTGGTGCTCCTTACAATTTTGTAAGCAGCACCCCTCGCCTGCGTACCTCTCGCATCCCTCACCAATCGTACCTACACAGGCAGGACCATGCCCGAACTCCCCGAAGTCGAAACGACCGTGCGCGGCCTTGCCCGCTTTCTCGATGGCGAGCGGATTGCCCGCGTTGCCGTGAACCGCCCCGACCTGCGCCGCCCCTTCCCGCCCGATCTCGTCCAGACGCTGACGGGCGCGCGCGTGACCGGCATGGGACGGCGTGCCAAATACGGCCTTGTCCATACCGACCGCGAGGTCACCATGGTCTTTCACCTGGGCATGTCGGGCCGCTGGCGGATCGAGCCTGAGCGCCCCGAGAAGCACGACCACCTCGTCCTCACCACAGGTGCCGGCCACACGCTCGCCCTCAACGACGCACGCCGCTTCGGCTCGGTCGACCTCGTGCCCAGCGCGGACCTCGAAAGCTGGGGACCGTTTGCGAAGATGGGTCCCGAGCCGCTCGGCCCCGATTTGACCCCTGCCCATCTCAAGGCCGCCTTCAAGGAGCGAATCGCCCCTGTAAAACTGCTGCTCCTTGATCAGGGAATCGTCGCGGGGCTCGGCAACATCTATGTATGCGAAGCGCTGTTCCGTTCGGGCATCCGGCCCGACAAGGCGGCGGGCAAAGTCACCCTTCCCGCGCTCAAACGACTCGTCCCGGCGATTCGCGACGTGCTCAGCGAATCGATAGCAGCGGGCGGCTCGACCATCCGCGACTACGCCCAGCCGACCGGAGAACTGGGCTATTTCGCGACTTCCTGGCAGGTCTATGGACGCGAGGGGCAAGCTTGCCTATGTGGCGCGCCGGTCCTGCGCTTCGTGCAGGGCGGGCGCAGCACCTTCTGGTGCCGGAAATGCCAGAAATGAGCCATTCCCGACACGCGCTGTATCTTGACGAAATCGGGCCTCACCGCTATGGGGCGCGCTTTCCGGCGAATCCGTTCGCCAAATTTTCGAGATTCGACCAGGCAAGGGGCCGCGAGGCGGCCAGACAGAGGAACGTTAATGGCCAATACGCCGCAAGCCCGTAAGCGCATCCGTCGCAATGAGCGTCGTGCACTGATCAACACCAACCGCATGAGCCGCATCCGCACCTTCGTGAAGAAGGTCGAGAGCGCCATCGCCGGTGGTGACAAGACCGCAGCTTCGGCCGCGCTCAAGGAAGCCCAGCCCGAGCTCGCCCGTGGCGTTGCCCGCGGTGTGCTCCACAAGAACACCGCAGCGCGCAAGATGTCGCGTCTGACGAAGCGCGTTTCGGCGCTCTGATCCTTTCCTGATTCGCCCGGAACGGACCTCCGATCCGGGCCGAAATCAGTACGAAAGTGGAACAAGGCCGGGGAGGCGATCCCCGGCCTTGTTGCGTTCCGGGCAGGTGTTTCCAACTCGTTTGACGAAAGCCTAGGAAACACCGCGATTCGCCGCGGCCAAATCCGCAAACCCTTAGAATTCCGCCACAAAACACTTTTGTTACGGCGTTTCCCGCAGACTTACGTGAGTCAACTGCCTTAAATTTTTTTATTTTGGGATGGCCGTCTTGCCTGTGGGCCAAAGCCCTCCCTAAAAGGACTTCCGGCCGTTGCGGAACTGGCCGGGCAAATCGCGATAGAGTGGAACGAGCGGCTGCAAAAGAGCTTTTGCAGCGCGGGGAGGTTTTGTCCCCAGCGCGGTCCTCTTTCGTCGCATTTGCCGCATTCGCATTCGGTGTTTTTCAGGTGTGCCACGTTGGTTTTGGCAGCGAACCAGGGGAGTTCGGTAAGGTGTCAGTATCGTCAACGGGTCAGGGCGCAGGCAGCGCAAGCAAGAAGGTCAAGGCAGTCAAAGTGACGACGGAAGAGGAGCGTGAAGCGGTGAACCTCGCAGCAGACTGGGCTGACATCAGCCAGGGCCTGCGCAAGGACCTTGGCCACCAGGCGCACAGCCAGTGGATCAAGCCGATTCAGCCGGGCAACTACTGCAAGGAAACCGGCACGCTCGATCTCTATCTCCCCACCGAATTTTCGGCCAACTGGGTGAACGATCGCTTTGCCGACCGTCTCTCGCTGGCCTGGAAGATCGCGCGCCCCGACGTGCGCCACGTGCGCATTCTGGTTCAGCCCGGCCGTCGCCAGCTCCCCGAGCTGCGTCTTGGCAGCAGCGGCCGCCCCAGCCGCGCGCCCGCGAACGATTCGGCCCAGAGCGCAGGCGATCCCCTCTCCGCCGCGCTCTCGGGTGAAGCCTTCACCGCGCTGGGCCAGGGCCCGGCCGGCATCGACGCCTCGCAGACCTTCTCCTCGTTCGTGACCGGCGAGAGCAACGTCCTTGCCTGCAACGCCGCGCAGCGCATGGCCGCGACCGAAACGCCGCAGTTCTCCCCGCTCTACCTCAAGGCCTCGACCGGCCAGGGCAAGACGCACCTGCTGCACGCGATCGGCCACGCCTACCTCACGAATCACCCGCACGCCCGGATCTTCTACTGCTCGGCCGAACGCTTCATGGTCGAGTTCGTCCAGGCGCTGCGCCAGAACCAGATGATCGAGTTCAAGGCGCGCCTGCGCGGCTTCGACCTCCTGCTGGTCGACGACATCCAGTTCATCATCGGCAAGGCCTCGGCCCAGGAAGAGTTGCTCTACACGATCGACGCGCTCCTCGCCGAGGGCAAGCGTCTGGTCTTCGCTGCCGACCGGGCGCCCCAGGCGCTCGACGGTGTTGAGCCGCGCCTTCTCTCGCGCCTCTCGATGGGCCTCGTCGCGGACATCCAGCCCGCCGACATCGAACTGCGCCGCGCGATCCTGGAGAACCGCCTGCAGCGCTTCGCTTCGATCGACGTGCCCACCGACGTCGTCGAATTCCTGGCGCGCACCATCAACCGGAACGTGCGTGAACTGGTCGGCGGTCTCAACAAGCTGATCGCCTACGCCCAGCTCACCGGCCAGCAGGTCTCGCTGCAGCTGGCCGAGGAACAGCTCACCGACATCCTTTCGGCCAACCGCCGCCGCATCACGATCGACGAGATCCAGCGCACGGTCTGCCAGTTCTACCGCATCGACCGCACCGAGATGAGCTCGAAGCGCCGCGCCCGCGCCGTGGTGCGCCCGCGCCAGGTCGCGATGTACCTCGCCAAGGTGCTGACCCCGCGCTCGTATCCCGAGATCGGCCGCAAGTTCGGTGGCCGCGACCACTCGACGGTGATCCACGCGGTGCGCCTCATCGAGGAACTGCGCACGCGCGATGCCGACATGGATGGCGACGTACGCAGCCTGCTGCGCCAGCTTGAAAGCTGATCGGCGCGGCCAGACCCGTAACACGACAGATCGCACAAGGGGGCGCTCGGACAACCGGGCGCCCCTTTTGCATCTGCGCAGAAACACCTGCCCCGACACAACAGCGTTAATCTTCGTACACCCTTGGCGAAAACATTTGAGGTAAAACTACAGACGCGATCCAATACACAGACACGAAAAGCCGCAGGAGCCCCCACCATGCGCTTTTACAACGCCACGACTTTCCTGTTTCGCCGCCATTACGAATGGCGCATTCTCTTCATCTGCTTTTTCGCGGTGCACGTGCCGCTTCTCGCCACGCTCGCCTTTCAGGCCTTCTGGGGGGGCTGGTCTGTGCCCACGCTCATCGTCGTACTGGGCGCGACGCTGGTCGGTACGATCTTCGGCGTGCTGGCCATCCACGGGTTGCTCTCCCCCATCCGCAAGGCCACCAATCTGCTGCGTGCGATCCAGGCCGGCGAACACCCTGGTGGAATCCCTTCCGGCAGCGACGATCTGGTGGGCCGCCTGCTCGACGGGGTCATCGTGGCCGCACAGGAATCCTCCACGCGCATCGCCAGGCTGGAAACGCTGAGCGAGCACGATCCCCTGACCGGGCTCCTCAACCGCCGAGGTTTCCGGAAGGCCGCCGAGCGCGCCCTCTCCCGTCCCGGAAACGCCGTCCTTGCCCTCATCGATCTGGACCACTTCAAGCTGGTCAACGACCGATTCGGCCACGATGCGGGCGACACACTGCTGCGCAACCTCGCCCAGGCCCTGGAGGCGGACCTGCGCCGCAGCGACGTGTGCTGCCGTTGGGGCGGCGAGGAGTTCGCCCTGCTCTTTCCCGACACGCTGGTCGACGAGGCGCGCCTCGTGATGGAGCGCCTGCGCGCCTCGATCGCCCTCGACACCGGCCTCCTCGACGAGGCCTGGCCGGTCACCCTTTCCTGCGGCCTAGCCCCCTTACGCTCCATCGCGGAACTGGACGAAGCGAGCCGCCGCGCCGACGCCGCGCTCTACGAAGCCAAGGAAGCGGGGCGCAACCGGGTGCGCATCGCACGCTCCTGAGCGCCCCTACCGCCTGCCTGCATCCGCGCTTGATAGAGGCCCCCCGCCTGCTCTAGGGCATGGCCATGCGCGCCGCTCACGAAATCGCCCTTCCCGCCACCTTTCCCGAGGCTGCCCTGCGCGCCGGGCGTGGGCGATGCCCCCGCTGCGGCGAGGCGCACCTCTTTCGCAAGTGGCTGAAACCCAACGAGAGCTGCGCGTCCTGCGGGGTGGACCTCACCCACCAGCGCGCGGATGACTTCCCCGCCTACATTGCGATGATCGTGACCGGGCACCTCATGGCCCCGATCGTCATCGCGCTGTCCAAGGACTTTGCCCTGGAGCCACTCGCGATCTTCCTCATCGTCATCCCGCTAGCGCTGGCGATGATGCTGGGCATGCTCCAGCCGGTGAAAGGCGCGGTGATCGCGGCGCAGTGGTGGTTCGGCCTGCACGGGTTCGTGCGCGAGAGGCCGCTTGCCAGCGAGGGCGATGCGCCATGAGCCTGGCGCCCGAACGCCTCGCGCGCTTTGCGCGCCATATCGTGCTGCCCGAAATCGGCGGAGCAGGTCAGGCGGCGCTTGCCAATTCGCACGTGGTCCTGATCGGCTGCGGCGGCATTGGCAGTCCAGCCCTGCAGTACCTGGCCGCAGCCGGTGTAGGACGCCTCACGCTGGTCGACGATGACGTCGTGGACGTCAGCAACCTCCAGCGCCAGACGATTTTCACGCCGTCGGATGTCGGCACGCCCAAGGCGGAAGCGGCGGCCGAATGGGTGCGGCGGTTTGATCTTGGTCTGGAAGTGACGGCCGTGGTCGAACGGCTGGGGGGAGACAACGCCGACCGGATTCTTCCCGACGCCGATCTGGTATTGGACGGGTGTGACAATTTCGCGACTCGCCTCGCGGTGTCAGATGCCTGTGTCGCGCGTGCCATACCACTGACAAGCGCGGCGATCGGACGCTTCCAGGGACAGGTCGCAAACTTCGCCGGGCACCGCGAGGACCAGCCCTGCTACCGCTGCTTCGTGGGCGATGCCTTCGACGCGCAGGACTGCGACACCTGCGCCGCCGATGGAGTGCTGGGCGCGATGGTGGGCATGGTCGGAACCTTCGCGGCCATGCACGCGATCCGCGTCTTGGTCCACGGCCACGCCGCCTTTGGCGATCCGAAATACGGATCGCTCACCCTCATCGACGGTATGAACCCGGGGATGCGCTCGATCCGCATTGCCAAGGACCCCGCCTGCTCAGCCTGCGGGGCGTAAAAGAAGAGAGAGTATTCAAGGGGTCATCACCCCTTGACCCCGAAATTCGGCACCCCCGCCTCACTCAAGCGAGGGTGCGCATGAAACGTGAACTAGACAGTTTGGGGAGCCCGAGGGCGATGGCCCTCGGAAAGTCCCGTCTTCACCCCTTCCCCTGAAGCATCTCCTCCACCCAGACCGGAACCGTCTGCGTCGCCGGACCATGGCGTGCCTCGTCGAACCAGTCGGTCCCCTGCGAGGGCTCCAGGTTCAGCTCCAGCGTATGCGCGCCCATGTCCGCAGCCGTGCGTACGAAGCCCGCTGCCGGGTACACCGCGCCCGAGGTGCCAATCGAGACAAACATGTCCGCGTCTTCCAGCGCCGCGAAGATCTCGTCCATGCGGTAGGGCATCTCCCCGAACCACACGATGTCGGGCCGCAGGGCCGGTGCGCCGCAGGATGGGCACGGCGGACTGTCGATCAGGCTTGCTGTCCAGCGCGTCCGACCATCGCAGGCCGTGCACCAGGCCGAGAGATGCTCGCCATGCATGTGGATCACCTCGGCCCCATCCGCAGCGCCCAGCGCCCGGTCGTGGAGATCATCGACGTTCTGCGTGACCAGCATGACCGAGCCTCCGGCTTTGGCGGGCCACTCGCGCTGCAGGCGGGCCAGGGCATGATGCGCGGCGTTGGGCTCCACCTGCAAGACCTGCTCGCGGCGCGTGTCGTAGAAGCGAAAGACCAGATCCGGGTCGCGCGCGAAGGCCTCGGGCGTGGCCACGTCCTCGACGGCTTGGCCCTCCCAAAGTCCACCTGCCCCGCGAAAAGTGTCAATCCCACTTTCAGCTGAAACGCCTGCGCCTGTTAGAATCACGATATTCCGGATAGTCGTCATAGCATCGACTATGACCGATGTGCTCCATGAGGCCAACGACGGAGCAAACAGCATTTTGAAATCTAACGACTGCTATGGGTGGGAAACGGTCATTGCTTGAGAGGGTAAAACTTTGCGTCGACGCCGCGCCTAAAAAGGCCGTTGTAAAAAGGAACTGTTTTTATCTCTTCAACCGTCAGATGCATGTCGAGGAGATTATTGATGAACCAATCGGTCGTTTCCTCATAATAAGACCGTATTTCAGCGAGCGTTTGCACCGTCGCGTCATCAGCTGACCATGCAAATATATGTTTCCTGCAATGAAAGCCTCCGGGTCGGGAGTCGGGAAGCCGCCATCGTTCGACAGCGTGAGGCGACCAGTCGAGAACTCCATGAACAAGCAAGCTGAAACAACGCATTCTGCAACTTTAGATTGAGGCTGGAATGTCCGCAACGGGGCGCTTACGGAATGGCGGCTCATGCACGAAATGTCGGCATGCCCCCCCTCGCACCTCACACTCTTTTGCTTACAACCCTGCACGCAATCTCGACGCGGTGGTTCTCCCATAGCCCTCCTGCATCGCGGAAGGTACCGATACCCGATTCGGCGGATACCCCGGCGCCGGTCAGGATGACGATGTTGCGAACTTGTTCCATTCCGCCCATGAGACCAGCCTTGAATGGAGACGGCAAGTGGTACGAATCGGAATTATCGGCAGTAACGGACGCATGGGGCAGGCCATTGCGCAGGCGATCGCGGACGCACGGCTCGACCTTGCGGGCGGCGTGGACCGCGATGGAGACGTCGCTAGCCTTGCCGCAAAGGCCGATGTGCTGATCGACTTCTCCAGCCCCGATGCGCTGGAAGCCAACCTCGACGCGGCCGTCGCGGCCAAGGTCCCGATGGTGATCGGCACGACCGGCCTTGCCGAGCGCCACCACTGGCTGATCGACGAGGCCGCCGCCGAGATCGCGGTGCTCCAGACCGGCAATACCTCGCTGGGCGTTACGCTCCTTGCCCACCTCGTGCGCGAGGCTGCCGCACGCCTTGGCAGCGACTGGGACATCGAGATCGTCGAGACCCACCACCGCATGAAGGTCGATGCCCCCTCGGGCACCGCGCTCCTCCTGGGCGAGGCCGCCGCCAAGGGCCGCGACGTCACGCTCGGTGACGTATCCGACCGGGGCCGCGACGGCATCACCGGCAAGCGCGAGGAAGGCCACATCGGCTTTGCTGCGCTGCGCGGCGGCACGGTGGCAGGTGATCACACCGTCCACTTCCTCGCCGACAACGAGCGCCTTGCCCTCTCGCACATGGCCGAGAACCGCGGCATCTTCGCCAAGGGCGCGGTCAAGGCCGCACAGTGGGTTCGCGAAAAGGACGCAGGTCGCTACACCATGCCCGAGGTCCTGGGACTCTAAGGGGGAAGTCAGGCTTGCGCCGCTACGTCCACGATCAGCTTTTCCTGCACTCCGAGGCCGCGCAACTGCGCCATGGTCTCTCGTGGATGAACCGGCTGATGGTGACGACGATCCTGGCGGCCATCCTGCTGACCGTCCTCGCCAGCGAGGAGACCCTCTTCCAGCCGCACCGCGCGCTCTTCATCGGGGCCGAGATGATCTTCGGGATCATCTTCGGCGTCGAGTACGTGGCGCGGGTGTGGGCCGTGGTCGAAGACGATCCGGCCGCGCCTGCCTGGAAGATGCGGCTGCGCTTCATGGCAACGCCGGTGGCCCTGCTCGACCTCATCGTGGTGATCTCCTCGCTCCTGCCCTTCTTCTTTTCCGACCTCGCCGTGCTGCGCCTGATCCGCCTGCTCCGGCTTGCCGCCCTCATCAAGTTCAGCCACTTCTCGATTGCCCTGCGCGAGCTGATGCACGCTCTCACCGACCGGCGCTACGAACTGCTCGTCACCCTGGCTCTGGGCGGCGGGCTGCTTCTCCTGGGTGCCACCGCACTCTACTGGGCCGAACGCGAGGTCCAGCCCGAGGCCTTTGGCTCGATCCCCCGCGCCCTCTACTGGGCGGTCATCACCCTGACGGCGGTGGGCTACGGCGATGTCTCGCCAGTCACGCCGCTCGGCAAGATCCTCGCCTCGCTTGTCGCAATGAGCGGCATCGGGCTCGTCGCGATGCCGACCGGCATCATGGCGGCGGCCTTCAGCGACGCGATGCAGCGCCGCCGCGCGCTCAACGACCCCACCCTCGCCCGCCGCGAGGATGACGAAACGGACCCGACGTGAAAAAAGACGATATCTTCGAATTCTTCCGCCGCCTCGCCGAACTCAATCCCGATCCGGTGACCGAACTGGAATTCGGCAACGTCTACCAGCTCCTCGTCGCCGTGACGCTCTCCGCGCAGTCGACCGACGTGGGCGTCAACAAGGCCACGCGCCGCCTCTTCCAAGAGGTGAAGACCCCCGCCGAGATGGTCGCGCTGGGCGAAGAGGGGCTGAAGGAGCACATCAAGACCATTGGCCTGTTCAATTCCAAGGCGAAGAACGTGATCGCGCTCTCGCAGATGCTGGTCGAGAGGCATGGCGGCGAAGTCCCTGCCGACCGCGATGCGCTTGTCGAACTGCCCGGCGTCGGGCGCAAGACCGCCAATGTCGTCCTCAACTGCGCCTTCGGGGCCGAGACCTTCGCGGTCGACACCCATATCTTCCGCGTGGCCAACCGCACCGGCATGGCCAAGGGCAAGACCCCGCTCGCGGTCGAGAAGGGACTGGAGAAGAAGGTCCCCCACCCCTTCCGGGTCGGCTCGCACCACTGGATGATCCTGCACGGGCGCTACATCTGCAAGGCGCGCACACCCGAATGCTGGCGGTGCCCGGTCGTGGACCTGTGCGGCTTCAAGGCGAAGGTGCTGGAAAAGGGCGCCAAGCCCGCGTCTGCCAAGAAGCCTGCCGCACGCACGGCAGCCGTGCGCAAGCCTGCCGCCAAGGCCTGAACCACCGCTTGGCTTGCGTCTGGTCAAGGTAGCCTCCATGCGTCTAGGCTAGGTCCTTGAGGGACCACGCAAAGCAGCCAGGAGGGGGCATGGCGGACGCGCAGACTTTCGAGACCGAAACACGGGCCCGCCCGCTCTGGGGCGGCCCGCCCCCGGGTTGGCGTGCGCGGATCTACCTCATTGCCTTCGAGGCGGAGACGCCTGCGGGTCGCCTGTTCGACAAGGTCGTGATCGCCGCGATCCTGCTGTCGGTCTGCGTAGTCTTTGCCGATTCGATCCCGCGCCTCCACGCCCGCTGGGCCCGCCAGTTCCTCTTCGCCGAGTGGGGCTTTACCGCGCTGTTCACCGCCGAGTACGCGCTGCGCATCGTGTGCCTGCGCCAGCCCTGGCGTTACGCAAAGAGCTTCTACGGCATCATCGACCTGCTGGCGGTGGTGCCCACCTACCTCGCGCTACTGTTTCCGGCGATCCACGTCCTGATCGACGTGCGGGTGCTGCGGCTCCTGCGCATCTTTCGTGTCTTCAAGCTCACCGCCTACATCGCCGAGTACCAGCAGCTCGCGATCGCCCTGGCCGCCAGCCGCCGCAAGATCGCGGTCTTCCTCGCCTCGGTCGTGCTCATCGTCGTCGTACTCGGCTCGCTCATGTACGTGATCGAGGGCCCCACCCACGGCTTCACCTCGATCCCCGTCTCGATCTACTGGGCAATCACCACGATGACGACGGTGGGCTATGGCGACATCATCCCGCAAACGCCCGTGGGCCGGTTCGTCACCTCGCTGATGATGCTGCTGGGCTGGGGCACGCTGGCGGTGCCGACCGGCATCGTCACAAGCGAGATCGCGCTGCACCGGGGACGTGGGCCGGAATCGCTCGACCGGGCCACGCGCGGGGCTATCGGCCTCTCGCCCGCCCCGCCCTGCACCGCCTGCGGCGAGGCCGAGCACCTGCCCCGCGCGCGCCATTGCCACGCCTGCGGCGCGCACCTGCCGCGTCCCGCCGAGGCCGAGCCGGAGCCTTCGCGCTGACACACCGCCTGGAACATGGCACGATGCCCCTTCGTTACCGAAGTTCGAGACGCCATGGGAGAGCACCGATGCCATTTCACGCCGCGACCAGAGGCCTCCTGCGCCTTCTGCCACTTGCCACGCCGCTGGCCCTCGCAGCCTGCACACAAGGGGAGACCCGCCCGGTGCCGCCGCCCGAACCGGCTGCCGAGGTGATCGGCGAGGCGCGTGACTGCCTCCCCCTCAACAGTTTTTCGACAACCGAGATCCGCGACGACTACACCATCGACTTCATGAGCGCGGGCCGCCGGAACGTGTGGCGCGTGACGCTGCCCAACCGCTGTTCGGGCCTGCGCGCGGCCGACACCTTCACCTACGAGACCTCGCTGACGCGGCTGTGCCGCAACGACATCATCTATCCCCTGCAGCGCATCGGCAACGGATTCCAGCGCGCTGGCGGATGCGGCCTTGCGCCCTTCGTGCCGGTCAAGCTCGACAAGTAGGAGCCGCAGGGCAGGTGCACGCCCTGCCCGGCCCGATCAGACGTCGTCCGCGCTGATCATTTCTGCACGGTCGATCTCGCCGGTCATCACCGCGACCGTGGTCGCCACGGCCGCATCGCCCGAGACGTTGGTGGTCGTGCGCATCATGTCCATGATGCGGTCGACACCGGCGACCAGCGCGATGGTCTCGAGCGGCACGCCGACCGCGCCAAAGACCAGCGCCATCATGATAAGGCCCGCGCCCGGAATGCCCGCGGCCCCCACTGCGCCCAGCGTGGAGAGGATCGAGATCAGGAAGTAGGCGCCCCAGTCGAGCTCGACCCCGAAGACCTGCGCGCCGAAAAGCGTCGCCAGGCCCAGGTACATCGCCGTGCCGTTCATGTTGATCGTGGCGCCCAGCGATACGACGAAGCTCGCCACTGCGTTCGAAACGCCCAGGTTGCGCTCGGTGCAGCGCATGGTGACAGGCAGCGTCGCGTTCGAGGAGGCAGTCGAATAGCTGACCGCCATGGCATCGACGATGCCGCGGAAGAAGTCGTGCACCGGCAGACGGGCGAGGAAATGGATCATCGCCCCGTAGATACCGACGATGATGAGAATGCAGCCGAGGTAATTGAGGCCGACCAGCTTGGCGAGCGCGATGAGCGCGTCCTGTCCCAGCGTGCCCGCCACCCAGGCCATCAGCGCGAAGACGCCGAAGGGGGTCAGCTCCATCACGATCATCGTGACCTTCTGCATGACCACCGAGCCTGCATCGAAGATCTTGATGAGCGGGTGGCCCTCTTCCTTGGCCATGAGGATGCCCACGCCAATCAGCATGGCAAAGACGATGAGCGGGAGAACCTGCGCGTCGGCCATGACCCTGACCGGGCTCTCCGGGATCATCGAGAGGATCATGTCGACCGCGGTTGTCTCGTTGGGCGGGGGAACCGTGCCCAGCTCCAGGCGGCTTGTATCAAGCCCTTCGCCAGGCTTGAGCATGGAGCCCAGGAACAGGCCCATCCACACCGCGATCTGACCAGTGACGACGAAGAGCAGCATGGCGCGGCCTCCGACCGCCCCCAGCTTGCGCAAGTCGCCAATGGCGGTGACGCCCGAAACCAGCGAGAAGAAGATGAGCGGGACCACCAGCATCTTCACCGACTTGATGAAGAAGTCACCGATCCACTTGATCGAGGCGGCCTCCGGCCCCCACCAGATCCCGACCGCGATGCCCAGCACCAGCGCGGCAATCACCCGCTGCCACAGGGGCACCTTGAACCAGAAACGCACCATGGTTTTAGAACCCTTATCCCCCGGGCTCACGCGTGGTGGCGGCCCCTCATCCTGTCAGGCTCGCAAGTGCGAGCGGTTTTTTCAAGCCCGCAGAGCCGCTTGGGTTACCCGGGCATAGATCCGCGCGAGCGTTTCCAGGTCCGAGATGGCCACCGCCTCGTCGCGCTTGTGCATGGTTGCGTTGCACAGGCCGAACTCGATGACAGGCGCGATGTCCTTGAGGAAGCGCGCATCGGACGTACCGCCACCGGTGGAGAGCTCCGGTTCCACCCCGGTCTCGGCGCGGATCGCCTCGGCCAGCAGGTCGGAGAATTCGCCCGGCTGGGTCAGGAAGGATTCGCCCGAGATGACCGGCCGCGCGCTGCCGCCGTGCTTCTCGGCAATGGCGGTGACCCGCTCGCCCAGTTCGGCCCCTGTGTGCAGGTCGTTGAAGCGGATCGAAATGCGCGCCTCGGCCCTGGCGGGAATGACGTTGTGCGCCGGATTGCCCACGGTGAGGTCGGTGACTTCCAGGTTCGAGGCCTGGAACCAGTCAGTGCCTTCGTCGAGCACGAGCGCGTCGAGTTCGGCCAGCATCGCAACCAGCTTGGTGATCGGATTGTCGGCAAGGTGCGGATAGGCGACGTGGCCCTGCACGCCTTCTACCGAGAGGAAGATGTTGACCGAGCCCCGGCGGCCGATCTTCATCATGTCGCCCAGGCGATGCACCGAGGTCGGCTCGCCCACGAGGATCAGATCGGGCTTCTCGCCATGGGCCGCCATCCAGTCCATCAGCGCGCGCGTGCCATAGGTCGCGGGACCTTCCTCGTCGCCGGTGATGATGAAGCTGATCGTGCCCGCCTCGACCGGGATCTCGGCGGCCGCCGCGATCATCGAGGCGACCGAGCCCTTCATGTCGACCGCGCCGCGCCCGTAGAGAAGTTCGCCGCGCCGCTCGGGCAGGAACGGGCCCGAGGTCCAGCCCTCGCCCGGCGGTACCACATCGACGTGGCCCGCAAAGCTGAAGTGGCGGCTGCCTTCCGGGCCACGGCGCACCGCGTAAAGGTTCTCGACCGGACCGTCGGGCGCCTCGCCCGCGACGAAGCGGTGGACCTCGAAGCCGAGCGGGGCCAGCTGCTCTTCCAGGCAGTCGAACACCATGCCGGTGGCCGGGGTGACACTGGGGCAGGCGATCAGCGCTTCGGCCCGTTCGAGGGCGCTTGCGGTAAGGGGCAGGGTCTGGGACATAGGAATGCGCCATCGCACAGCCCTTGCGTCTTGGCCATAGCCTCGTGAGGAGAGAGCGCCATGCCCCGCATCGATCTCGACGCCCTGCCCCGCTCGAACGCCACCGGATACCCCGCTCCCTTCGACGCGGCCGTGTCCGGGCGCTGGTGGGCGCGGCTCGCAGGTCCCGGCGGCCTCACGCAGATGGGGGCGAGCCACGTGACGCTCGAGCCCGGCGCCTGGTCAAGCCAGCGCCACTGGCACGAAGGTCAGGACGAGCTCCTCGTGATGCTGGCAGGCGAAGCCGTGCTGGTCGAGGACGAGGGGCGGACGCTTCTTCGGTCAGGTGACGTCTGCGCCTGGCCTGCGGGCGCGCCCAATGGCCATTGCCTCATCAACGAGAGCGAGTTGCCCTGCACCTTTGTCGCGATCAGCGCTGGCCCGGAACGCGGCGGCGGCTATTCCGATATCGACATGGCCTGGGACGAGCGCGGCTTCGTCCGCAAGGACGGCACGCCCTATCCCGGTGCCCGTCCCGCCTCTGCCAAAACCTGAACCACGGACTTTCCCTGATGCCTCTCCCACGCGCCTACACGGTCGTCGATGTCTTCTCCCAGGTGCCCTTCTACGGAAACCCCGTCGCCGTTGTCCTCGATGCACAGGGCCTGTCCGAGGCCGAGATGCAGACCATCGCGCGCTGGACGAACCTGTCCGAGACGACCTTCGTGCTGCCGCCCAGCGACCCGCGCGCCGACTATCGCCTGCGCATCTTCACGCCCGCCAGCGAACTGCCTTTCGCCGGCCACCCCACACTGGGGAGCGCGCACGCGATGATCGCAGCGGGCCGGGTCACGCCAGGGCCCGAGGGTCTCGTACAGGAATGCGCGCGTGGGCTTGTCCCGATCCGCATCGAAGAGGCCGAGGGAGCGCGCCGTCTTGTCTTCACCCTGCCCGAAGCGCAGGTCACCCCGCTGGGCGATGCCGTCGTTGCCGATCTTGAAGCCTATCTCGGTGCCCCCATCGACCGGGCCCTTGAACCCGTGCGCGTGGACGTCGGTGCGGTCTGGGTGGTGGCCCGGCTGCCAAGCGCGCAGGACGTCCTGGCGCTTGCGCCCGATCTCACGCGCGGCGCGGCCTTCGAACGCCGCGTGAAGGCTACCGGCACCAGCGTCTATGCCCCCCATGCGGATGGCGGTCCGGCCGATATCGAGGTCCGCTCGTTCTGCCCTGCCGACGGCATCCCCGAGGATCCGGTCTGCGGAAGCGGCAACGGCGCGGTCGCGGTCGTGCGCAAGCGCGCGGGCGAGCTCGGCCCGGACGTGGCGCGCTACAGTGCGTCGCAGGGAAGCCGGATCGGACGTGCGGGCCGGATCGCGCTTCGCGTCGCGGCGGACGGCACGGTCGAGGTTGGAGGGCACTGCGTCACCTGCGCGAGCGGCCACCTCCACGCCTGACCGGCATCGGCAGGAAACGCGAAACGGCCCGCCAGGGGATACCTGCCGGGCCGTTTCACTTCCGACGGGCACGACAGCCCGCCTGACCTGGTCATCCCATCAATGGCACTTCAGGTCGCCGCGGTCGATCGAACGGCCGATGGCCCCGCCCAGCGCACCGCCCACGAGCGAGCCGATGGTCTTGTCCTGCCCTCCGGCAAGGGCGTTGCCGGCAAGTGCCCCCAGACCCGCACCGACCAGAAGGCCGGTCGTGCCGTTGTCGCGTTTGCAGTGGTAGTGGCCATCCGACCCACGCCAGACGTGGCTGTTGCGGGTGATACGCTGGGGCTCGTGATAGCGCCCGTGCGAATCGTAGCGGTTGTTGTTGTGGTGCCTGTTATCGTGACGGTTGTCATGCCGGTTACGATTGTCGTGCCGATTATCGTGACGGTTGTCGTGCCGATTGTCGTGACGGGGCGGCGGGTCCGCACTCACGGGGGCCCCGGCCAGCAGCAGGCCCAGGCCCAATGCGGCGACGATCTTCCTGTACAGCATCCTGTCCTCCATCGCATGGATGGAACCGGACTACGCCCGCGCGGGGCGAGTTCCAAGGCACAGGTCCCGTTCCCCGCTCCAGCGAGGGATTCCCCCCATACGATCTCAGGGGCAGCCCCTAGGCAAGCGCTTGCGGCTCAGCCTGCGAGCGCGGCATCGAGCATCTTGGCAAGCCGCAGGCCCGCCTGCTCGATTCGCCGGTCGACGATGGGAATCGCCTTTTCGATCGCCGGGTTGTCCCAGACGACCTTGCCGGCCTCCTTCGTCTCGCACGGCAGCCTCCCCCCGAAGGCGGCGGGATAGAGGAAGTCGCGCGAAACCTCATAGCTTTCGCGCGCCCAGTCCTCGACCTTGCCGGTGGCGAGCTCGGCCTTCTCCTGGGCGCTGTAAGTGCGCACGAGCGGCGGGCGCGCCGAAGTGATCGCGCGTTCGGCCAGCACGCCATCCCAGATCGAGTGGAGGTTACGTCCCGGCGCAATGCCATAATCGGCCTTCACGCGGTTGCCGCCAAGGTCGTGGTTCTCGCCCACGTGAAGGGGCTGGTGCACGTCGCCCACGAAATGGACAAGGAACGCCAGCGCTTCCAGGCGCAGGATCGGTGCCAGCTTGCGGTTGGCCAGAAGCTTTTCCTGCCGAGCGATCTGCGCGGTCACGCAATTGCCATCACGGCAGGCCGCCTTGAAGTCGAACGGCTCGCAGATCGGGATGTTCTGATAGTGCCACGACGAGGCATAGGCAAAGCGCCAGCGCTCGCCCTTGATGCAGTCCGGCCAGACCGCGGCATCTTCCAGAGTGTCGAGCCTGCAGCGCGGCGTGTCCATTTCGCCCTGGTGAGCCAGCAGGCGCGCCATGGCCGCGCGCGTGGCCGGCTTCACGTTCTTCCAGGCAATGGCGCCAACGGTGCGGTGGCCCATCGCGCCCCAGGCGAGCGCGGGCGTGCTCGAAAGGGCGAACCCTGCAAGGGCCACAAGGGCCGCCACGAGACTGAACAGACGGCGCATCATGACTTCTCCGGGATCTCGTACTGTTCGATGACCCATTCCTCGGCCTCGGCGGCCGCGATCCAGGCCTGCATCCAGTCGTGCTCCCACACCGCCTGCATGTAGGCCTGCGCGAAGCCGGGGACGCCGATGCCGTAGGTGAGGAAACGGCTGACGACGGGCGCGTAGATCAGGTCCGCCGCCCCGAAGGTGCCGAACAGGAACGGACCGCCCTTGCCGAAGCGCGCGCGCGCCTCGGCCCAGAGCGTGAGGATTCGCACGATGTCGGCGCGCACGTCGTCAGTCATCGGGGCATCGGGAATGCGCTTGCGCACGTTCATCGGCAGGGTGCGGCGCAGCGGCAGGTAGCTGGAGTGCATCTCCGCCACCATCGAGCGCGCCATCGCGCGCGCGGCCTCGTCCTTGGGCCAGAAGCGGTCACGCCCGACCTTGTCAGCGAGATAGTCGATGATCGCGAGGCTGTCCCACACCACCGCCTCGCCGTCCCACAGGATCGGGACCTTGCCGTGGCTGGGGGCGAGCTCTTCGCTGCTCGTCTGGACGTGCTGCCAGTCCTCGCCCAGCATCGGCACGGTCAGTTCCTCGAAATGGAGTCCCGACTGCTTGCAGGCCAGCCAGGCGCGCAGCGACCAGCTGGAATAATTCTTGTTTCCGATGATGAGCTTCACGGCGCCGGCATCCCTCTGGCTATGCCCGGCAGGCCTAGGCCCTCCCCCCGGCGATGTCGAGGGGGAGGCATCTCATCGGGGCCGGCTCAGAAGGCCCGGGTGATGAGATAGAAGATGGCGCCGACGATGGCACTGGCCGGAATGGTGATGAACCAGGCGACGATCACACGGCTCGCGACCGACCAGCGCACCGCGCTCGCGCGGCGCGCCGCGCCGGTGCCCACGACCGAGCCGGTAATGGCGTGCGTGGTCGAGACCGGGATGCCCATTGCGCTGGCGCCAAAGACGACAATCGAACCGGCCGTCGAGGCGCAGAAACCGGAGTGGTGGTTGAGCTTGGTCAGCTTGGAGCCCATCGTCTTGATGATCTTCCAGCCCCCCGACAGCGTGCCCAGTGCAATGGCGGTGTAGCAGGAGAGCACGACCCATTCGGGTACGTGGAAACCACCTTCGAGGTGCCCGGTCGAGTAGAGCAGCACCGCGATGATGCCCATGGTCTTCTGCGCGTCGTTGCCGCCATGGCTGATCGAATAGGCCGCCGAAGAGAACAGGTGCAGCGTCTTGAACACGGTGGTCGAGCCGCGCGGACTGGTACCCTTGAACAGCCAGCTGGTCAGCAGCATCAGCAGCATCGCGATACCAAAGCCGATCATAGGCGAGAGGAAGATCGCGACCACCGTCTTGGTGGTGCCCGAACTTTCGACAACGCCAAAGCCGCCGTGCATCATGCCCGCGCCCAGGAGGCCCCCAATCAGCGCGTGGCTGGAGCTGGAGGGAATGCCCTTGAGCCAGGTAACGACGTTCCAGAACATCGCGCCCACCAGCGCCCCGAAGACCACTGCGGGCGTGATCGCGTCGGCATCGACGATGCCCTTGCCCACCGTCTCGGCAACGTGGAGGCCCACGAACCAGTAGGCGATGAAGTTGCCGCTCGCAGCGAAGAGCACGGCGACCACCGGCGACAGCAGGCGCGTTGCCACCACGGTCGCAATGGCGTTGGCCGCATCGTGCAGGCCGTTCAGGAAGTCGAAGGCCAGCGCAAGGCCGACGAGGCCGATCAGCAGCGGCAGGGCAAGCGTGTGATCCATGGGATAAGGCTACGGCTCAGGCGTGGTCGATGACGAGACCGTCGATCTCGTTGGCGAGATCCTCGAAACGGTCGACGACGCGCTCGAGGCGCTTGAACATTTCTTGGCGCACGATGAAGTGCAGCGGCTCGGTCTGCTGGCTCGCCTTGTAGACGCGCTTGAGACCGGCGGCGTGGATGTCATCGGCATGGCCTTCCATGCGCACGAGACGCTCGGTCAGCTCGTGCAGGCGGTGGCCGTTGTCGGCGATCTTGCGCAGGAGCGGCATGATCTCGGCGGTGAGGCGCGCGGCATCGACGATGATCGCGGCCATATCGACCATCTCGGGCTCGAATTCCTCGACCTCGTAGAGGCTGACCGCACCGGCCACCTGCTGCATCTCGTCGATGGCATCGTCCATCGTGGTGATGAGGCTGGTGATCGCCGAGCGGTCGAAAGGCGTCAGAAAGGTGCGGCGCACCGAGTGAAGCACTTCGCGGGTGATCTCGTCGGCGTCGTGCTCACGCTCCTCGATCTCGCGGATGTGCTGGTTGCGGCCCTGCCCGCCCTGCGCGAGGCGCGCGAGCGCATCGGCGCCAGCGACGAGCGTTGCGGCCTGCTTCTCGAAAAGGTCGAAGAACTCACCCTGCTGGGGGAGAAGCTTCTGAAACCAGGCGAACATTGCATTGACTCCTGTCCTGTCGGCCATGGCCGAGAACACCCGCGCGGGGCTGGCGGCGGCGCGGAATTCGCTCGCACCGAAAGAACGGATAAGCGCCCTCAGATCTTCTTCGTCGACCGCTTCGGCCGCCTCGGTCAGCGAGAACCAGCGCCGGTCGCGCTGATGCTGCTCGTCCCAGGTGTCGAGCATTTCGGTGACGGCGAAGGGAAAGACATCGACATCGGCCCAGACCCGCGCGCCCGAAGCGCGACGCTTGCGGTAACGGAAGGAGCCGAGCGGAATGGGGCAGACCGCGCCGAGCACGCCCGCCTCTTCCTCGGCTTCCTGCGCGGCCGCCGCGTGCGGGCTCTTGCCCTTCATCAGCCCGCCCTTGGGGATCACCCAGCGGCGCGTCTCACGCGAGGTGATGAGGAGGATCTGGACGGGGGCGTCGATCGCCGGGCTTTCGCTGCGATATGGAAGAACGGCAATCTGACGCACGGTGTGTCCCTTGGCTCCTGGGCTGGCGGGTGGGGAGGCGGATCGGCCGATTCGGGCCGGGGCCGCCGCCCGATACCTGCCCGCAGGCTGTCACGCAATCGTCACAGTCCCGGATTTGCGGGACGCGGCGCATATGCGCCACACTCCGCAGCTCTCAGAGACGCGAGTCCCCCAGGACGGCAGCACGCAACTCCGCAATCCCCAAGCCTTTTTCCGAACTCGTGACATGCACGAAGGGAAACGCGGCCGGGTGCTTGCGCGCTTCGGCCAGCGTCTCGGCGTGAACCTTCTCCAGTTCGGTCGCCTTGATCTTGTCGGCCTTGGTGAGGACGATGCGGTAACCCACGGCGGCCTCGTCCAGCATCTTCATCATCTCGGCGTCGACCGCCTTCACGCCGTGGCGCGAATCGACGAGGAGCAGGTTGCGCTTGAGCACCACGCGGCCACGCAGATAGTCGCGTACCAGGCGGCGCCACTTTTCCACGACCGCCAGCGGCGCCTTTGCAAAACCATAGCCCGGCATGTCGACCAGCCGGAAGTTGAGCGGCTCGCCCACCTCGAAGAAGTTGAGCTCCTGCGTGCGCCCCGGCGTCACCGAAGTACGCGCAATCGCCTTGCGCCCGGTGAGCGCGTTCAGGAGCGAGGACTTGCCGACGTTCGAGCGACCGCAGAACGCGATCTCCGGCGCGGTCGGATCGGGCAGGAACTTGAGGTCCGGCGCGCTCTTGAGGAACGTGACGGGGCCCGAGAAAAGCTTGCGCGCCTCCTCGATCAGCGCCTCGTCGCGCTCTTCCTTGCCACCGAGATAATCCTGTGCGTCCACTTAGGCCTTGCCCTTCTTTTCACGCGCCTTGGCGCGAGCGCTGTCCTCGGCAACCTTCTCGGTCTGTGCCTTGAGCTGGGGATGGCGCGAGTAGAGATACTTCTGCTGCGCAATCGTAAGCAGGTTCGAGGTGATCCAGTAGAGCAGCAGGCCCGAGGCGAACGGCGCCATCACGAACATCATGAACCAGGGCATGATCATGAAGATCTGCTGCTGGGTCGGGTCCATCTGCGCCGGGTTCAGGCGGAACTGCAGGAACATGGTCACGCCCAGCAGAAGCGCCAGCACACCAATCCCCAGGAAGCTCGGCGGATCGAACGGGATCAGGCCGAAGAGGTTGAGGATGTGCAGCGGATCGGGCGCGGAGAGGTCCTTGATCCACAGGATGAAGGGCTGGTGGCGCATCTCGATCGCAAGGATCAGCGTCTTGTAGAGCGCGAAGAACACCGGGATCTGAAGCAGCATGGGAAGACAGCCCGCGAGCGGGTTCACGCCTTCCTCCTTGTACAGCTTCATGACCTCCTGCTGCTGCTTCTGCTTATCGTCCTTGTAGCGCTCCTGGATCGCCTTCATCTTGGGCTGGACGGCGCGCATGGCGGCCATCGAGGCGAAGCCGCGCTGGGCAATCGGGAACATGATGCCGCGCACGATGGCGGTCAGCAGGATGATCGCGACGCCGAAGTTGCCGACAAGGCTGAAGAGCTTCACGAGCAGCCAGAAGATCGGCTTCTCGAACCAGCGGAACCAGCCCCAGTCGATGGCGAGGCCGAAGTTGGTGATGCCCTGCGCTTCATAGGCGTCGAGCACGTTGTGCTCCTTGGCGCCGGCGAAGAGCTTGGTCGTGCGGCTCAGCTTCTGGCCGGGCTGGAGCGCCTGCTGCGGGTACATGAGGTCAGCGCGGAACAGGTCGTTACCAAGCGCGCGGTAAGTGCCCTCGGCCTTGGCGCCCACGGGTGCGAGGGTCGACATCCAGTAGACGTCGGTGAAGCCGATCCAGTCCGCGTTGCCCGCGGTCTCAATGGTCTTTTCCTCGGCAATGTCATCGTAGTCGGTGCCGAACGAAACCGAGCCGTCGAACGCCCCAACCGGCCCCGAGTGGACCTGGAAGCTGTCGAGGCTGGCGGTCTTGTCGGTGCGGTTGATGAGCGCGAAGGGCTGCACGATCACGGGGGCCTGGCCGGTGTTGGCCACCGACTGCTCGACCGTGAGCATGTAATTGTCATCGACCTTGTAGGTCAGCGCGAAGGTCTGGCCCTTGCCGTTTTCCCAGGTCAGCGTGACCGGGGTGGAGGGGGTCAGCTTCGCGCCGTCCTGCACGTTCCACACGGTGCCCGCGTTGGGCGTCGCAGCGCCCTCGCCCACCCAGCCGAACTGGGCAAACTGCTGCGCGGGCGTGCCCGAGGGCGAATAGAGACGAACAGGGCCCGAATCCTTGTCCACCGTCTCGCGGTGTTCGTTG
>NZ_JALHAT010000031.1:0-82489 GCF_022818885.1 Novosphingobium mangrovi
GTGGCGGCGATCGCCGTGGCCCGCGCCGTGGTGGCCGTGATGGCGGCCGCGACCGCGGTCCGCGCGGTGGCAACGAGGGCGGTGATCCGGGCCACATGCCCGCCTTCCTCAAGGAAGACTGATCAGCACCTCGGACCTGTCCGAATGAACATGGAAAGGCCCTGCGAAAGCGGGGCCTTTTCTTTTGTCCTATGGACTTGTGAGGGGCGTTCCCGGCAGGGTATTCACCCGAGTGGGGACACCAGGCAGGTAGGTAGGGGCACAACGCAGATGCGCGGAAAGATCAGGCACAGGGCTCTGGCGCTGGCGACAGGGACTGCACTGGCTTTGGGACTGGCGAGCGGTGCGGGGGCAAGCGGGGACTTCGGTTGCGCGCCGAGCTGGCGTCTGGGCCTCTCCGATTATGAATGCGCAGGCGTGCCTTTCCTGTCGGCTCGCAACGACACCCGCACCAACCTCTCCTGGCTGATGATGGAGGCGGGGGGCGGTATCCCGAAGGAGGCCGGATACCCCGCGAACTCCTGGGAAATGGCGCCGCTCGGCCATGTCTTCTTGACTTGGGAGGCCATGCGCAGCGGTTTCTGGCCCAGCACGCAGGCCGAGGAAGAGACCTGGCCGCTCCCCGCCTACAGCGGCACCCTGTGCCAGACCCTGGCGAGTGGTGGCGAGGCTTTCGCCGCCGCCCTGGCCGACACGCCCTCCGTTTCCGGGGCCGAACGCGGAGCGCTTGTTGGCGCGCGCACCAACCTGAAGGCGGCGTGTGACGGGGCGAAGCAGGAGCCCTCCTGGCCTGCCTCCGTCACCAGCCCGGCAGGGCGCGAGTATCTCGCTTACCTGAAGGGCGCGCGGGCCTTCTACGCCGAGGACTTCGCCGCCGCGCGCACCACGTTCGCGACGCTGGAAGACAGCGGGCGGGGCTGGGTCGCCGAAACCGCGCGGTACATGCAGGCGCGCACCGCGCTCGCGGCCGCGCAGGTGCCCGCCATCGACGAATGGGGCTGGTACGACAACACGAAGACCGATGCCGCACTGGCGGCGCAAGGACAGGTCGCGCTTGAGAGTTACCTGCGCACCTATCCCGAAGGGCGCTACGCGGCCTCCGCGCGTGGGCTCACGCGCCGCGCCTTCTGGCTTCGCGGCCAGCGGCCCGAACTGTCCCGCGCCTATGGCGCGCTGCTGGAGCGGGAGAGCGCCGCCGATCCGGCAGCGGCCGACCTGATCGAGGAGATCGACACCAAGCTCTTCTTCGAGGCGGCCGGGAACGGGGACATCGACAGCGCGCTGAGCCTCGCGACCTGGGACCTGCTGCGCCTGCGGGCAAGCGAGCCGGTGATGTCCGAGCGGCGCACCGCGCGGCTGGACGCGGCGGAACTTGCTGCGCAGGCGCCCCATTTTGCCGGGCATCCCAAGCTCTACACCTATCTCCAGGCCGCGCAGGCCTTCCATGTTCAGCGCGACTATGCCGCGGTGCTGAAGCTCTTGCCCGACGATGCGCGCCAGACGCAGTACACGCCGCTGGCCTTCAGCGCGCAGATGCTGCGCGGCCTTGCGCTGGAGGCCCTGGGCGATTCCAACGCGGTCGGCTTCTGGGAGCAACTGGCGAAGGGCGCGGACCCGCGCTTCCAGCGTCCGGCCATCGAACTTGCGCTCGCCCACCACTGGGAGCGCAGCGGGGACCTGGCGAAGGTTTTTGCCGCGAACAGCCCCGTGCAGGTGCCCGAGATCCGGGCCATTCTCCTGGAACATGTCGCCGACGGGGCGACGCTGCGCGCGCAGGCGAAGGGCGGCACCAGCACGCTGGAACGCGAGGTCGCGACCATGACGCTCCTCTACAAGGACCTGACGCGCGGGCACTTTGCTGACTTTGGGCGCGACCGGGCGCTGGTGCCGCAGAGCGCAGGGCGTGAGGGCTGGATTGGGGGGTGGTTGCGCGATGCGGCCCGCCAAGTGCCGCTCGGCAGCTTCACGAAGGGGCGCTGGCAACAGGATTTCGCCTGTCCCGCGCTGGCCGATACAGCGCAGAGGCTCGCGCGCGATGGGTCCGATCCGGGCGCACTCCTGTGCCTCGCAGACTTCTACCGGCTCAACAATTTCGATAGCTACATGGCGGGCGAGCGCTGGCGCGGGCGCGAGGAACTGGGCGGCACGCCCTCGCGCTTTGCAGGCGAATTGACGGACCGCGCGGCGATTTATGCGCAGGTGCTGGCGGGGTCGCGGGCGAGCGCGCAGGAACGCGCCTATGCGCTCTACCGCTCGGTCATGTGCTACGCGCCTTCGGGCAACAATTCGTGCAGCGCGACCGATGTCCCCGAAAGCCAGCGCAAGGCCTGGTTCCAGCGCCTCAAGCGCGAGTACCCCAAGAGCCGATGGGCGACGAAGCTCAAGTTCTACTGGTAAGCCGCCGCGCGCTGCTGGGCGCAGGCGTCGCGGCGTTCGCGCTGGCGGCCTGCGGGACACGCCGGGACAGTCCTGTCCGCGCGCGCGCCTACGAGGCGTTTTTCCTGTGGGCGGGCGTCGCTCCTCCGCCTTGGCTGGAAGAGGCGTCTCTGGTCTATCTGCTGGCGGGCGAAGTGCGCGCCGTACGCGCCAGCGGCTATGTTCCCTTGCGTGCCGTACCGCGAACCTCAGCGCCGCGCGTCTGGATGTGTGTGCGCGTCGAGCGGCTCGACTGGGAGGAGGGGCACTACGCCGCAGTGCTGGGCCAGCTTGCACGCTGGGCGGCGGCGGGCAATGCGGTGGAGGGCCTGCAGATCGACTTCGACGCCGCGACGCACGGGCTTGCCGGGTACGCGCAGTTTCTTGAAGGTCTGCGGGCGCGTCTGCCCGTGCGCTTCAAGCTGGGCATCACCGGGTTGATGGACTGGAGCGCGGGAGGTGCGGCAGATGGGCTCTCCAGCCTCGCCGACTGTGTCGATGAGATCGTGGTCCAGACCTACCAGGGCCGCGCGACGATCCCCGGCTACGAACGCTACCTGGCCTCGCTCGAGCGCCTGGGCCTGCCCTACCGCGTGGGGCTGGTCGAGGGCGGCGCGTGGCGCGCCCCGCCGGGCCTGGAGGCCGGGGCGGGGTTTCGCGGCTACGTGGTGTTCCTGGTTGGCGGCGCACAGGCCGCCGAAGGCGCGCCTCAGGCGTAAGGCGGCTTGTGGCGTTCGCGCGGGCTCAGCGTGAAGATCTCGCAGCCGTCCTCGGTAATGCCGATCGAGTGCTCGAACTGGGCCGAGAGCGACTTGTCGCGGGTCACCGCGGTCCAGCCGTCGTTGAGCAACTTCACCGCCGGTTTGCCGAGGTTGATCATCGGCTCGATGGTGAAGAGCATGCCCGGGCGGATTTCCGCGCCGGTGCCCGCGCGCGCAGCGTGCACGACTTCGGGGGCATCGTGGAACAGGCGGCCCAGGCCATGGCCGCAGAACTCGCGCACGACGCCGTAGCGGTGCGATTCGGCGTAGTGCTGGATGGCCGCGCCGATGTCGCCGATGTGATTGCCCGGCTTTGCCTGTTCGATGCCGATCATCAGGCACTCGTAGGTGACCTCGACCAGGCGGCGCGCCTTGAGCGAGGGCTCACCCGAGAAGTACATGCGGCTGGAATCGCCGTGCCAGCCGTCAAGCAGCGGGGTCACGTCGATGTTGAGGATGTCGCCGTCCTTGAGCGTCTTGTCCGACGGGATACCATGGCACACCACGTGGTTGATCGAGATGCAGCACGAATGCTGGTAGCCGCGGTAGCCGAGCGTTGCGGGAACCGCGCCCGCATCGAGGGTCATCTCGCGCACCTTGTCGTCGATCGCGGCGGTGGTCACGCCCGGCTGCACCATGTCGGCGATCTCGTCGAGGATCTCGGCGGCGAGTCGTCCGGCCTTGCGCATGCCTTCGAATGCTTCTGCGCCATGCAGCTTGATGGTGCCGTCGCGCAGGACGGCCTGGTCGTCAGGTTCCACAGTCTGGTATTCGGTCATGCCCCTCCCATAGCGGGAGGGGGCGCGAAATGCGAGAAGATCTCAGTGGGGTATCGAAAAACTGGCGCGGTACTGCGGTTTGAGCGCGCGCATCACCGCGCCGTCGACGGGCAGGGTGATCTCGTAGCTGCCCTCGGCGTAGGGCCCCGCCTCGTAAGGCGCGATCTGGAAGCCGATGCGGTCGAAGGTCGCGCCGTTGGAGGAGCCGAGCAGCACCGTCTGGCGCACCGGGTCGATGCACTCGCTGAAAGTGCCCTCGGGATCGAGCGGGCCGCCGCGCCTCTCGATGCGCTTGTCGTCGAGCGCCGTGCAGAAGCGTTTGCGCAAGGCGCCTGAAAGCGCCTCCGGGCTGGTGAACAGGTCGGTCGCGCGCTGGAGCGTTTCGGTCTTGCGGTTCCAGACGCGGGCATCGAAGCCGCTCATGCCGTGGGCGCCGCCGGTAAAGGTGTAGAACTCCGAAGACAGCGACAGCCAGTCGGGCAGGTCGGTCACCACCTGCCAGTTCGCCCCGAAGCTGTGGGGGCGGAAGGGATAGCCACTCTTTTCCGCCTCCTCGCGGTCGCGCCTGGACGCGGTTGCAAGCTCGCGGCGCGCGGCCTCGCGGCGCG
This sequence comes from Novosphingobium mangrovi, assembly GCF_022818885.1. Taxonomy (NCBI): domain Bacteria; kingdom Pseudomonadati; phylum Pseudomonadota; class Alphaproteobacteria; order Sphingomonadales; family Sphingomonadaceae; genus Novosphingobium; species Novosphingobium mangrovi. The sequence goes on from NZ_JALHAT010000031.1 coordinate 4,564, forward strand.
CCTCGAACCAGGATTTGAGCTCGGGGATGGCGGCGGCCGCCGCCGGGTAGGCGAACTGGAACTCGTAGGTGTCGGTCTCTTCCTCGATGGCGAGGTCTGCGGCCTCGACGAGCGGGCTCTCCACCTCGGCCGCTGCGGCGCTGGGGGGCGCTTCGGGAGGCGCCGGTGGGGCACTGGCGTCCGCGGCGGGCGGGCGTGCAGTCGATTCCGTGTCCGGGGCCGCGGCCCCGCTGCATCCGCCGGCCATCAGTGCCAGCGCTCCTGCGCATCCCAGTGCCAGCTTCGCGCGCATTGTCCCTCGTTCCTGCCCTTGTCCGGTGTTCGTGGCGCCCGTCAACGCCCTGGAGAGGGACCATGAAGCACGCGGCCATCTGAATCCAGCCTGAGCGTTGGTGCGGGGGAACCTAGTTCGTTGGCGAAGGGGGCGGCTGCATGCCCGGGCGCACATTGGGCAATTGCCCTTTGCCGGACCTGCGGTCTAGATATGCGCCATGAGCGACAAGAACGCATTGATCCAGCCCGACCGCGGCCAGAGCGCGGTTTCCCTCCACCTCGTCGACAAGGACGGGCTCGACGCCTTCCGCAAGGGGCTGAACGCGGCCCAGCGCACCGCGCTCGAGGCGCAGCGTTTCGAGGGCGATGCGGGCAGCCATGCCATTCTTCCCGACGGCGAGGGCTGGATGGCCGTGGCCGGTGTCGCCGATGTCCAGAAGCTGTCCAGCTGGTGCATGGCGAAGCTGGCCGAGACGCTGCCCGCAGGCACCTATCGCCGCATCGCCGGCGAGCCGGGTGCAGCGATGTTCGGCTGGGTCACGGGCCAGTACCGCTTCGAGCGTTACCTCTCCGAACCCAAGGACGAGGGCCCACGCGTGCTCCTCACCGGCGAAGTCAAGGCGATCGAGCCGATCCTCGCCGAAGCCGAGGCGGTCATGCTGGTGCGCGACCTCGTCAACACGCCCGCCGAGGACATGGGGCCCGCCCAGCTCGAGGCCGAGGCGGAGAACCTGCACAAGGCCTACCGCGCCGAGATCCGCGTGACCCGGGGCGACATGCTCGAACATGAATTCCCGATGGTCCACGCCGTGGGACGTGCCGCGGCGCGCAGCCATGCGCCGCGCATGATCGAACTGGAATGGGGCAACCCCAGGCACCCGCGCATTGCCATCGTGGGCAAGGGCGTGTGCTTTGATTCAGGGGGACTCGACGTGAAGCCCAGTGCGGGCATGCTGCTGATGAAGAAGGACATGGGCGGCGCGGCGCACGCGCTCGCACTGGCACGCCTTGTCATGCAGGCGCAGCTGCCGGTGCGCCTGCACCTCCTGGTCCCGGCGGTCGAGAACGCGATTGCGGGCAACAGCTTCCGGCCGGGCGATATCCTGAAGTCGCGCGCGGGGATCTCGGTCGAGATCGGCAATACCGATGCGGAAGGGCGCCTTGTCCTGGGCGATGCGCTGGCGCGCGCGGGCGAGAACGAGCCCGAACTGGTGATCGATTTTGCGACGCTCACAGGGGCTGCCCGCGTGGCTCTGGGCCCGGACCTGCCCGCGCTTTTCGCGCGCGAGGATGCCACCGCCAATGCTCTCCTCGAAGCCGGGATCGCCACCGACGATGCCTGCTGGCGCCTGCCGCTCCACGAAGGGTACCGCGAATACATGAAGTCGGACATTGCCGACATCAACAACGCCGGTTCGGGCGGCGGCTTTGCAGGCTCCACCACGGCTGCGCTGTTCCTCGACCGTTTCGTGCCCAAGGGCGTGGACTGGGTCCACTTCGACACCTTCGCCTGGCGCCCTTCGGCCAAGCCCGGCCGCAGCAAGGGCGGCGCGGCACTGGGCCTGCGCGCGGCCTGGCAGATGCTCCGCAATCGCTATGAGGAGGCCGGTTAACGGCGTGTAACTCTCTGTTTAGCAGATGTTTCCAGACGTGGTTACCACTTCGTTAGTTATGTGAGATCAAAGTCAGGAGATGGCGAATCGGACTAGTCCCCGCGTGTCCAACACGCAGGGACTAGGAGCCATCCATGACATTCGAACCGACAGGAGCATTCCACGAGGTCGCCCTCGATGACCTGTTCTTCTCGACGACCGATTCCAAGGGGGTCATCGAGCAGGCGAACCAGGTGTTCGTCGAAATGGCGCGTCTAGATCGCGACGATCTGATCGGCGCGCCGCACAACCTCATCCGCCATCCCGACATGCCGGGCGGCGTCTTCCGCCTGATGTGGGAGACGATCGGGGCCCGCCGCGCATTCAGCGGCTATGTCTTCAACCTGGCGGGTGACGGCAGCAGCTACTGGGCGCTGGCCACCGTCTCGCCGCTCGGCAAGGGGTATATCTCGGTGCGCGCGCGTCCGATTGACCTGGGCATTCGCGATGCGGTCCACACCGTCTACGAAGCTGCTCGCGAAGCCGAGGTCCAGGCGATGGCTGAGGGCGAGAGCGCGGGCCGCGCGGCGCGCATCGGCGAAGAGGTGATCCTCGCCGAACTCGAGAAGCTGGGGTACCCGAGCTACGAGGCGTTCCAGAACGCCTTTCTCCCGCGCGAGCTGGAGCTGCGCTTCCAGGCCGGCGTCACCATTCCGACCCGCCCGTCCGCAAAGGGCGGCGCCCGTGCGCTGCTCGACGCCGGGACCGCGATCGAGGGGCAAGTGCGCAACCTGGCGGATGGCCTCGCCAACGCCGACCATCTGGCCGAAGCGCTCGACGCACGGGTTGCCAAGGCGGTGAACTGCCTGGGACGGCTGGAAGAGGCGGTCGCCAATGCGCGCTTCGTCGTTACCGGCAATGCCAAGGTCGAGCCGCACGTCGCCAAGGCCGCGCCGGCGCTGGAGGACCAGTGCCACAAGGTCGCTGCCACCATGCAGGGCGTGCTCGATGCGGTCGACCAGACCTGCGTCCAGCGTCATGGCCTGCGCGCGTCGGTCAGCATCGCGCAGCTCCAGGCCGAATCGGTCTGCCGCTTCGCCGCCGACACCATCGATGGTCGCGAGGACCCGGCAACCTCGAGCGCGGCCACCCAGGCCCTTGTCCAGGCGCTCGAGAACGGCATCGATTCGATGCACACCAGCCTCGATGATGACCGCGACCAGGCCCGGCACATGAGCGCGCAGATCAAGGCCACCGAGAGCACGCTCAAGGTCACCACCCTCTTGCTGCGCAAGTGGCGCAGCCTGATCGAGAAGTCGGACATTCGCCATGAAATGGAAGCCCTTCTCCCGGTCCTCGACGACGCGCTGGCGGGTCTTGTCGATGAACTGGCGGGGCTTCACGATACCGCCGAAGCCTTCGCAGGCGGCGTCGTGGCCTTCGAGAGCGCCGAACTTCAGCGCAGCCTCGATACGATTCTCTCGCTCAACACGGTTGCCGCCTGAGACGCTCGGGCCCGACCATTCCCCCACCGAACCATCTCTCGCGCCGAGCGCTGCCCCTGACAGTGCGCGCAGCCGGGCCGAGACACAGCTTTCAAGGATTTACACCATGGATTTCGAAGCCAAGCTCGCTGAACTCATGACCATCAACGGCGCCATCGCGGCCGCCCTCGTCGACAGCGCGAGCGGCATGACCATCGCCACCGTCGGCGAAATGCGCGACGGCGGGGACCTCGACCTTGCCGCGGCGGGCAGCAGCGAGGTGATGCGCGCGCAGATGAACGTGCAGGACCTGCTCAAGCTCAACGACCCGGTCGAGGACATGCTCATCACGCTGGGCGAGCACTACCAGCTGATCCGCCCGCTCACGGACGATTCGGGCGCGGGCCTGTTCGCCTACCTGCTGCTCGACCGCAAACAAGCCAACCTCGCGCTTGCCCGCATCAAGCTGCGCTCGGTTGAAGCCGAACTCGCGATCTGAACCTGACCGAACCGCCCGGCGCTCTTCAGAAGCGCCGGGCCACGCGTCCCTGCGTGAGGGAGGGGGCCGCATGACTGGACATGCGGCCCCCGACTTGTGTTCGGCGTTGGTGAGGTTTCGAGAAGGACAGGATTCAGCAAAAAGATGTATCCGAGGGCCATCGCCCTCGGGCTCCCCATCCCAGTGACCTCAAGGCGCTCGCGCTGCCGTGGCTGAGACAGGCGAGGTCGCCAGTTCCGGGGTCAAGGGGCGATGGCCCCTTGGAAAAGTTCCTCTACTTCCGTTCTTGCCCTTTTCGGGTTTGCGCCTTGCGGCCGCTGGTCGCATCCTCCTCTTCCAGCCCGGCGCGCACGCAACGAAGGAGAGCCGATCCCCATGCTGTACCGTTTGAAGGCCCAAGCCCGGCGAGGGGCGATTTGCCCTGCGGGTCCTGTGAAACTTGCGTATTTGCGATGAGCGGGATAAGCGCCCCAATCTTCCGTTTCACCGATGGCCTCAACGTGACCGAACACGACACTTATACACGCACCCTCCCGCTTGATGGCATGCTGGCGATGACCGGCCCTTCGGTAACCGCCGAACCGGGCTGTCTGCCGGTGCGCGGCGATCTTGCGCACATCAAGCTCGCGGGGCTGTGCTTCGTGCCGCACTACGCGGTGCCGGTGGCCTACACCGCGAAGGCGGGCGCGCAGCTGGTCTCGGCGCCCACCACGACGGGCGAGGTCCTGGCCGAGCTGGACGAAGGCGCGGTCTTCAACGTGCTCGACATTGCAGGCGTCTGGAGCTGGGGCCAGATCGGTGAGGACGGCCTCGTCGGTTACGTGGCGCTCGAGCAGATCGAAGCGCCTGAGGCAGGAGAATAAGCGCAGATGGCACAGACGGTCTTCATCGACGGCGCGGCCGGAACCACGGGTCTGGAGATCGCCGATCGCCTGAGCGCCCGCCCGGAGTTCGAGTTGGTCATTCTCGATGATGCGCGCCGCAAGGACGATGCCGCGCGCGCCGAGGCGCTCAACGATGCCGACTTCGTGATCCTGTGCCTGCCCGACGAGGCGGCGAAGGCCGCTGTTGCGATGATCCGCAACGACACCACGCGTGTGATCGATGCCTCTTCGGCGCACCGCACCGCGCCCGGCTGGGCTTACGGCTTTCCGGAGCTTGTCGGGCACGAGACGATTGCGGGCGCGCGTTTCGTCAGCAATCCGGGCTGTTACCCCACCGGCTTTCTCAGCCTCGTCGCGCCGCTCGTGCGCGCAGGCCTGCTGCCCGCCGACTGGCCCTATGTCTGCCATGCGGTCTCGGGCTACTCGGGCGGCGGCAAGGCGCTGATCGCGCGTTTCGAGGAAGAGGGCGACATCGCCTTTCGCGCCTATGGCCTGGCCATGGGCCACAAGCACCTGCCCGAGATGAAGGCGCATTCCGGGATCACCCACGATCCCGTCTTCGCGCCGGCCGTGGTGCCTGCGCACCGGGGCATGCTGGTCGAAGTTCCGCTGCACCTTGCCATGATGGACAAGGCGGGCAGCGCCGATACCCTGCGCGCCGCGCTGGCCGATTTCTACGCCGGTAGCCCGGTTGTCTCGGTGCTCGACGAAGAGCCGGGCGAACTGCTCCTGCGCAGCGCAATGGAGCCGAGCGACGCGCTCACCCTGCGTGTCTTTGGCGCGGCGGACGGCAGCCAGGCGCGCATGGCCGCCATGCTCGACAACCTGGGCAAGGGGGCGAGCGGGGCTGCGGTGCAGAATCTCAATATCATGGCCGGTCTCGACGAGACCGCGGCCTTGCGTCTCTGACATCGGCGCCGGGTCCCTCGGGGACCTTTGTGGAAAAAGAGCATCTAGCGCGGCCGACAGGGCTCTGCGCGTTAACCTTCGTGCGCGCTGGTGCCGGGGGCACGTGCGTGCGCCGAGCGCCCCTCTCTTTGCGACGATGTGCGATTGCACAATTTTCAGGCAGCGATTGCCCGAAACTTGCACACACTCTTGCGGGCCTTGCTGTTAAAACTTTGCGAAAAAGCCACCCTTGCAGGGCAAATCATGCAAATCCGGTCTTTTCGCGCCTGCGCAGTTGTCCTACGACTGTATGATATCCAATGGCACGATTCTTGTTAGGATCGGCAGCGAGGAATCTGGGTCCCGGACGGGATCCTCGTGAATGCAGTCCGGGCGCAAAGGCAAGAAGGTCCAGTCAGGCGTGAAGAAGATCGAAGCTATCATCAAGCCCTTCAAGCTCGACGAGGTCAAGGAGGCGCTGCACGAAGTGGGCGTATCCGGGATCACCGTGACCGAAGCCAAGGGCTTTGGCCGTCAGAAGGGACACACCGAACTCTACCGCGGCGCGGAATACGTCGTCGATTTCCTGCCCAAGGTGAAGCTGGAAGTCGTCGTTTCGGATACGCTGGCCGAGCGGGTGGTCGAAGCCATTGCCGATGCGGCACAAACCGGACGCATCGGCGACGGCAAGATCTTCGTCGTTCCCGTCGAGACCGCGATCCGCATCCGCACCGGGGAGCGCGACGACGAGGCTCTGTGAGCGCCACGAACCACACCGTCCGGACCACCAGGTTCCGGGCATAACCATTCTGGGCCGGTTCGCCGGTCGGATACTCGGGAAAGCTACCGGCAGGGGGCCCGGCGCGTTCCCGGACAGCGCATCCACCCCTATGCCTTTTCCCGAGGCGGAAAAGTAAGATTGGAGAACCACACATATGGCTACTGCAAAGGACGTCCTTGCCAAGATCAAGGACGAGGAGATCGAATGGGTTGATCTGCGCTTTACCGATCCCAAGGGCAAGTGGCAGCACCTGACGATGTGTGCGGGCGTCCTGGGCGAAGACGAGCTCGAAGACGGCCTGATGTTCGACGGTTCCTCGATCGAGGGCTGGAAGACGATCAACGAGTCGGACATGATCCTCAAGCCCGACCTTGAAGCCGTCTACACCGACCCGTTCTCGGCCACCCCGATGCTGATCGTGTTCTGCGACATCGTCGAGCCCTCGAACGGCGAACTCTATGCTCGTGACCCGCGTTCGACCGCGAAGCGCGCGGAAGCCTTCGTCAAGTCGGCCGGTTTCGGCGACACCGTGTTCGTCGGCCCCGAGGCCGAGTTCTTCATGTTCGACGACGTGAAGTTCTACGACGGCTACGACGGCAACGGCTTCAAGATCGACGACGTCGAGCTGCCGACCAACACCGGCCGCGACTACGACACCGGCAACCTGGGTCACCGTCCGCGCGCCAAGGGCGGTTACTTCCCCGTCGCTCCGGTCGACAGCTGCTCGGACATCCGTGCCGAGATGGTCACCACCATGCTCGAAATGGGCCTGCCTTGCGACAAGCACCACCACGAAGTGGCGGCTGCCCAGCACGAGCTCGGCCTGACCTTCGGCACGCTGACCACCACCGCTGACCGCATGCAGATCTACAAGTATGTCGTGCAGATGGTTGCGCAGGCCTACGGCAAGTCGGCTACCTTCATGCCCAAGCCGATCCAGACCGACAACGGTTCGGGTATGCACACGCACATCTCGATCTGGAACGATGGCGACAACACCTTCGCGGGCAACGGCTACGCTGGCCTCTCGGAGACCTGCCTGTACTTCATCGGCGGTGTCGTGAAGCACGCCAAGGCGCTCAACGCCTTCACCAACCCGACCACCAACAGCTACAAGCGTCTGGTCCCGGGTTACGAAGCTCCGGTTCTGCTCGCCTACTCGGCGCGCAACCGTTCGGCCTCGTGCCGCATCCCCTACGGTGCCGGCACCAAGTCGAAGCGCGTGGAATTCCGTTTCCCCGACGCGATGGCGAACCCCTACCTGTGCTACTCGGCGCTGCTGATGGCCGGCCTCGACGGCATCAAGAACAAGATCCACCCCGGCGAAGCCATGGACAAGAACCTCTACGACCTGCCGCCGGCAGAGCTCGCCGAAGTTCCGACCGTGTGCGGCTCGCTGCGTGAGGCTCTTGAAGCCCTGCAGGCCGACCACGCCTTCCTGCTCGAAGGTGACGTGTTCACCGCCGACCAGGTCGAAGCCTACCTCGAACTCAAGTGGCCCGAAGTGCTGCGTTGGGAAACCACGCCCTCGGCGGTCGAATTCGACATGTACTACAGCGCCTGATCGCGCGTTTCCCTGCCCTTCGGGGCAGGGGAAAATCGGTTCGCCGAGTGGGGCGCCTGGAGCAATCCGGGCGCCCTTTTTGCATGCCGTTTCGGGACATGGAGAGGGCCGGAGCGAGCGTGCATCGCGACCTTGCGGGGAACAGGCACGGCGATCGCCGCGTTGAAAGGCCCCGAAAGGAGATTTTCGATGCGGCAGGCGCAAACGATTTTGGCCGGAACGGTTGCGGGGCTCGCCCTCGTGGCGGGCGCGGCGCTCGCCCAGCCCGGGAATGGCAATGGCAACGGGAAGGGCAATGGCGGCGGCAACGGCGGCGGTCCGCCCGCCGCGCAGGAGCGTGGTAACGGCGGCGGCAATGGCGGTGGCGGGCCAGGCAACAACGGCGGCAATAAGGGCGCAGGTCCGGCCAAGGCCCAGAACCGGGGCGGCGGTCCCGACCGGAGCGCTGGCAATGGGCAGGGCAACGGCGGCGGAAAGGGACCGGGCGGCGGCGGCCAGCACGCCCGCGCCGACAAGGGACCGCAAGGCAACGGTCGGGGCGGTCCGGGCAATGGTAACGGAGGCGGCAACGGCAATGCTATTGCCAAGGGACCGGGCAACGGCCCTGCGCGCGGAAACGGCAATGGCAATGGCGGGGGCGGGGGCGGGGGCAACGGGAAAGCCCCGCCCATGGCTGGCGCGCCGGGGAACGGCAACAGCGATGCGCGGCTGCGCGGCAATGCCCATCCCTCCAACGTGGCGCACCGGCCCGAGCGCGGCGACATTCGCCGTGTCAACTACAGCGGGCCGGGCGGACGCGACTTCATCGTGCCGACCAACGACCGAGTGCGCGTGCTCACGCGGGACCGCACCATCGACTGGGGCCGGATCGACCGGCGCCGGGTCTACGACGGTTGCCCGCCGGGGCTCGCCAAGAAGTATAACGGCTGCACCCCTCCCGGGCTTGACCGTGGGCCACGCAGGTCGTGGTCGCGCCCCGACTGGTACTGGAGCGGCTTCAACCGCGGCGGCAACTACCGCTATCTTGATGGCTACATGGTGCGCATGGGCTCGGGCTCCTCGATCCTCGATTACATCCCGCTGCTCGCGGGCGCGTTGGCGATCGGCAATGTCTGGCCGGGCTCCTACGACAGTGTGGCGATGCCCGACTACTACAACAGTTACTATGGCCTGGGCGGTGGCAATTCGTACCGCTACTACGACGACACGCTCTATCGCGTGAATCCCGGTTCCTCGCGGATCGATTCGATCGCGGGGCTCCTGATGGGCAGCGATATCGCGGTCGGCCAGCCGATGCCGCGCGGCTATGACGTCTACAACGTCCCCTACGGCTATCGCGACCAGTACTACGACACCCCCGACGCGCTCTACCGCTACAGCGACGGCTATATCTACCAGCTCGATCCGACCTCGCGCATGGTTCAGGCCGCCATCGAACTGCTCGTCTGAGCCCCCGAGGAGAGACCCCCAAGATGACACAGATTTCGCACCGCGTGTCCGGCCTTCGGGCCGGGACGCTCACGCTGATCGGCGCCTGCGGGCTGGCCCTGGCGGGCTGCTCGGGCGAGACTCCGGCGTCTGATGAAACCGGCGCGGCTGTGCTCGCCGAGCCGGCCTCGGACCCCGTGCCCGAACTTCTGGACGATACAGACGGCATGGAGACCGTGGACGATGCACTGGAGGATACCGGCCTTGCGGGTATCTTCGAGGGCAACGCCAGCTACACCCTGCTGGCGCCCGACGACGCCAGCTTCGCCGCGCTGGGTGACGGGGGCAAAGCCCTTACGGACGGCGAGGACGAAGCAGCCATGGCCGCGCTCCTCAAGCAGCACCTGTTGCCGGGCTACCTCATGCCCCGCGACATCGAGAGCGCAATCGAACGCAGCGACGAGGACTCTGTCACCATCACCAGCCTGGCTGGCGAAGACCTGACCTTCCGCCGCAACGGCGATGCGATCACCGTGACCGCGCCGGACGGCGCGGAGGCGACATTCAAGGGCGAGGCACTGGCGGGAGGCGCGAGCGTTGCGATTCCCGTATCCGGGCTGCTGCGCAAGGCGGAGAGTTGAAGACGAGCGGGGCAGAAGGAAGGCCTTTTTCAAGGGGCCATCGCCCCTTGACCCCAAAATCGGCGACCGTGCCTTTTTCAGCCACGGCGGCGCGCGGGAGGTGAGCCAGACATTATGGGGAGCCCGAGGGCGATGGCCCTCGGAATCATCTTTTTTCTTGTCCCGCAGCCCAATTCCCAGGCTTCAGAAGCTCAGCACGGCCTCACCGATGGCATCCCACACGGTGGCGAGTTCCTCGTCGGTGATGCCATAGGGGGGCATCACATAGACCGTGTTGCCCAGCGGGCGCAGCAGCACGCCGCGTTCGCGGAAGAAGGCCATGAGCCGGGGCGCGAGGTCATTCATGTAGCCGGTCGCCCCGTCGCTCTTGAGGTCGAGCGCGGCAATCGTGCCAAGGCTTCGTGCGTTGTTGAAGTGGTAGACCTGCCCCAGTTTGTCGAGCCAGGATGCCTGCTTGGCACTGAGTTGCGCGATGCGTTCGCGCACGGGTTCCTCGCGCCAGATCGCCAGGTTCGCGGCGGCCGCGGCGCAGGCGAGTGGATTGGCGGTGTAGCTGGAGGAGTGGAAGAACATGCGCGCGCGGTCGGTAGAGAGGTGCGCCTCGTAGATCGCCTCGCTCGCCATCGTCACCGCCAGCGGCACCGCGCCGCCCGTCAAGCCCTTGGAGAGGCACAGGATGTCGGGTTCGATACCCGCCTGTTCGCAGGCGAGCAGCGTGCCGGTGCGGCCCCAGCCGGTCATCACCTCATCGGCGATGAAGAGCACGCCGTGCTCTGCGCAGATCGCGCGCATCTGGGCCAGAACCTCGGCGCTGTAGAACAGCATGCCGCCAGCCCCCAGCACGAGCGGCTCGACGATCAGTGCGGCGGTGTCGCCCATCGCGCAGTAGCGTTCGAGCGCTTCGAGCGTGGCGTCTTCGTGGCCCGCGGCGGGAAAGGGAATGCGGCCGACATCGAAGAGCAGCGGGTCGTAAGGCTGGTTGAACACGCCGCGTTCACCCACCGACATCGCGCCGATGGTGTCGCCGTGGTAGGAATTTTCCATGACCAGGATGCGCGAGCGCGCCTCGCCCTGCCAGTGCCAGTAGCCGAGCGCCATCTTGAGCGCGACCTCGACGCTGGTCGATCCCGAATCCGAGAAAAATACGCGCGTCAGGCTCTCGGGCATGATCTCGCGAAGGCCTCGGGCGACCGCTTCGGCGGGGCCATGGGTCCAGCCTGCGAAGATCATCTGGTCGAGCTTGCCCGCCTGCTCGGCGATTGCGGCCATGATCCTGGGATTGCAGTGCCCGTGCGTCGTCACCCACCAGGATGAGATCGCATCGATCATGGAGCGCCCGTCGGCGAGATGCAGTCTGGCGCCCTTCGCGCTGGCGACTTCGGGGATCGGTTCGCCAAGGCCGTGCTGGGTAAAGGGGTGCCAGATCGACGATGCAGGGGGCGTGGAGCTCATGGGGCGAAGTCCTCCAGGTTGAAGTTCGCGGCGAAGGCGGCAGCGAGCGCCTCGGGGCTGAGCGGATCGAGGCGCGGCAGACGGCCCAGCCGCTTCGCGCCGCTCATGGCGCAGATGATGTCCTCGCTGTCCTTCACTTCCTCACCCACGAAGGCAACCCCGAGCACGGGGATAGCGCGGGCGCGCAGCGCCTCGAGCGAGAGCAGCGTGTGGTTGATCGTGCCCAGCTGCGTACGCGCCACCAGGATCACCGGCGCGCCCCAGCGCACGAACTGGTCGGCGTAGGTCTCGCGCCGCGAGATGGGGACGTGGACGCCGCCCGCGCCCTCGATGACCAGCGGGCCGGACACCGAGGGGAGCGACAGACGCGCGGGGTCGATCTCCACCCCGTCGATCTCGGCGGCCAGGTGTGGGGAGCAGGGGGTGGCGAGGCGGTAGGCTTCGGGCAGGATTTTCTCGCGCGCCAGGCCGGCGAGCCCCGCGACGCGCAGCGCATCGGTTTCGCCAAATGCGTCCTCGGGCTCGACCCCGGCCTGCACCGGTTTCCAGTAGTGCGCGCCAAGGGCCCCTGCCAGCGCGGCGGCGAAGACCGTCTTGCCGATTTCGGTGTCGGTGCCGGTGACGATCAGGGTGTGGGGGGCGGAAGGCAGGTCGGTCATCGGTACAATCACCTTGTCCGGATCGGGGGGCGGGTCAGGTGGATCGTCACGACTTCGTAGGTGGCCGTGGATCCGTTAATGTCGAATTGCGCCATGACCTCGCGAAGCTGCTTAGGGGTGAGCGGGGTGTGGGCGCCATGCGCGGTGCCTGCGCCGATCGCCTTGACGCTGCGCAGGAAGGCGCGTGCGTCCGCGCTGCGCTGGACATGGCGCGTGACGGTGACGTCGGCTCCGGGAAGCTGCGTGTAAGCTTCTGCCGGCAGAAAGGCGGGGGTTCCTGGGACCAGGCCCAGCGCTTCGTGCGCAGCGCGCCACTCGGCAAACGTCTCGGGCCCCAGCGTGGTGACGACAAGATGGCCGCCCGGCGCCAGCCATCCGGCCATGCGGGCAAGCGCTGCGGGTGCGTCGGCAAACCACTGCAGGGCCAGGCTGGAGCAGAGAAGATCGAAGGGGCCGCCTTCGGGTGTTCCGCTCTCACCGTCGAGCGCGGCGTACTGGTGGCGGTCGCTTTCGCCCAGCGCCGCGCGGCAGCGTGCGACCATTTCGGGTGAAAGGTCGGTGACGAGCCAGTCCCCGGTGACGCCGGCAGCCTGCAGTTCGCGGGTCAGGAAACCGGTGCCACAGCCGATTTCCAGCCCGCGAAAGTCACTGGGCAGATCCAGCGCGGCGATGCGGGCGGCCAATGCACGGGCGACCTCGCGCTGGACCGGGGCGTGGGCCTCGTAGCCATGGGCACCCGAAAAGGCGCGGGCGATCTGGTCGCGGGGGACGCGCAAGGCCGGCTTCAGGCGACCAGCGCGCCGACCATGGCGCGCACCGTCTCGGCGCAGAAGGCCGGGTCCTCGACCGGGAGGAGATGGCCGCCTGCATGGCTCACCCGGCGCACCTCGCCGCGCGGAAAGACGCTTTCGCGCATCTCGCGAGGAAGGAGCGGATCGGTGCGGCCCTGGACCGAGGTGAGCGGGACGGCAGGGGGCGGGCATTCGCCGTCGCGCAGGCGCAGCAGGTCTTCGCGCAAGCGATCGGGGGCGGGTGTGGCCACCGGCGCGGTATCGCCGCAGGTTGCGCGAAATTCAGCCAGCACGGTCTCGGGGCTCTGCGTGAAACGGCGCAGCATGCGGTCGATCACGCGTACAGGGATACCGGCGCGTCCGGTGCGCGCGCTGAAACGGTCGAAGCCGTTGAAGGCGACGATGCCGACAAGACCCGGAGGCGGATTGGTCAGCACGCGCATGGTGCCGAAGCTGTGCGTCACGGCAAGGCAGGGGCCTTCGATCTCGGCCGGGGTGGGCGCGCCGAAGTAGCCTCGGTCGTCGAACACGTGCGCGTGCTCGGGCAGGAGGGCGGCGAGCGGCTCCCAGAAGGCGGCGTCAAAGCCCCAGCCATGGGCGAAGAGAAGGTTCACAAGGCGTCCTTGAGCGCGGTGAGCAGCGCGTCGATGTCGTCGGGAGAATGGGCGGCGCGCAGCGCGATGCGCAAGCGGCTCGACCCGGGGGGGACGGTGGGCGGGCGGATCGCCGAGACGAGGAACCCGGCCGCGTCGAGCCGGGCCGAGAGCGCGAGGGTCTCGGCCTCCGGGCCGATCACGGCAGGCACGATCTGGGTGCTGGAAGCGCCGCAGTCGAGGCCAAGCGCGCCGAGCCCTTCGCGCAGCCGCTCGCCAAGATCGGCGAGATGCGTGCGCTCGGCGTCCATGGAGGGCACGAGGTCGAGCGCGGCGTCGATGGCGCCGAGCACCGCAGGGGGCGGCGCGGTGGTGAAAATGAAGCCGCTCGCCGCGTTGACGAGGTAGTCGATGAGCACGCGCGAGCCCGCGACATAGGCACCAAAGCCGCCGAGCGCCTTGCTGAAGGTACCCATGACGAGATCGATACGCCCGGGTACGTCGCCTGTAAGACCCGCGCCGCCGGGACCCAGCACGCCGGTCGCGTGGGCCTCGTCGACATAGAGCGCGGCCTCGTGGCGCTGCGCGATGTCGGCCAGGCGAGCGAGGTCCGCGCGGTCGCCGTCCATCGAGAACACGCTCTCGGTCAGGATCAGGCGGGCAGGTGCCTCGCGGCCCTTGCTCTCCAGCAGCGTATCGAGGTGGTCGAGATCGTTGTGGCGAAAGCGCACCTGGCGCACGCCTGCACTGGCCAGTCCTGCGTGCATCGAGGCGTGGATCAGCCGGTCGGTGAAGACCATGCAGCCGGGCACTGCGGCCAGCAGCGCGGGGATGACGGTGGCATTGGCCTGCCAGCCGCTCGCAAAGACGAGCGCGGCCTCGGTGTGCTTGAAGCGGGCGATGCGCGCTTCCAGGGCCAGCTGCTCGGCGCTGGTGCCCGTGACGAGACGCGAGGCACCCGATCCGGTGCCGAGGCGCTGGGTCCAGGCGATGGCGCGTGCGCTCAGTTCGGGGTGGCGGGCCAGGCCGAGGTAGTCGTTGCTGGAGAAGTCGACGAGGATGCGCCCCTCGCGCACGATCCGGCCAGCGGCTTCGAGATGGGCCGGGCGCAAGGTGCGGCGCTGCCCGGCCGTGTCGATCCGCGCGAGGGCCTGTGTCAGAAAGGGGTCGAGCCGTGTCATCCTCGGTGCCGGTTATGGCAAGCAGGCCCAAGAGACAATGGCGCGGGCGGAACTTCCTGTTGCGCGGCCAGGCATCGCGGCCGCGTAGGGACCGTGAAATCGCGTCGTCCCAAGTGGTTGTCATCGGAACACCGCGTTCCGACATGGGTTGGCAAGGACATGGAAAAAGGCAGGCGGCCTGCGCCTGCCTGTCGCACCAGAACAGGAACGAACAGAATGAACGTCTTCATCATCGGTGCCGCCGGCAAGGTCGGTTCGCGTCTTGTCCCCCTGCTGGCCGAGGCGGGTCATGTGCCGCTCGCCATGCACCGCAAGAGCGAACAGGCGCAGATCCTCGCCGACAAGGGCGGCAAGCCGGTCGCGGGTGACATCACCGCGCTCAGCGTCGATGAACTGGCCGAGCGCATGGAAGGTGCCGATGCGGTCGTGTTCTCGGCCGGTGCGGGCGGGGCGAGCTACGAGCTTACCCAGGCGGTGGACGGTGACGGGCTGGTCAAGGCGGTCGCAGCGGCGCGCAAGGCAGGTGCGACGCGCTTCCTGCTGGTCTCGGCTTTCCCTGAGGCGGGGCGCGATGCCGAGCCCAAGGAGGGGTTCGAGAACTACATGCGCATCAAGAAGCTGACCGACGCGCATCTCTCGCAGAGCGATCTCGACTGGGTGATCGTGCGCCCGGGCACGCTCAGTTCCGAGGGCGGCGATGGCAGGATCGCGCTGGGCCTCGCGCTTCCCTATGGCAACGTGTCGCGCGACCACGTGGCGCAGGTGCTGGCCGGCATCCTCGAACGCCCGCAGCTCTCGCGCACGATCCTGGAGTTGACCGATGGCGATACGCCGGTGGGCGACGCGCTCGACGCAATGGTCTGACCGGGGTTTTGCCCCTGTCTAAACCCACAGCCCGGCGCGTTTTTCATACGGGATAGCGGTGAGGTGACGGGGGGGCGGGACGGACTGCGTGCGCCCTGCTTGTCGCTGCGGGGCACGATGCGCAACAGGGCCGCCAGCATACGCGGGGGAGGCCGTGTGTGCCTCTTTGTGCATACCCGAAAAGGATACGAACCATGTCGCACCGCCACATCCTCGCCCTAGCTGCTGCAGCCTTGGGCGGATCGCTGCTGGCCGCCTCGCCCGCTGCCGCGCAGGTCACCGCCGAGGCGAATGTCGCCAAGTGGAAGGGCCAGTGGGGCGGCGAGCTGGGCGTGGGCTACCCGATCCTGCGCGACGGCGGCTTCGCGGTGACGCCCTCGGTCGGCGCCTTCATCTACGACAAGGACCACCCGCGCTACACCTCGGACGATGGCGTGTGCTACCGCCGCATCGACGATGTCGCGGTGAACGACGACCATTGCGACGGCACCGGCCTCAAGGCCTATGGCCGCGTGGAAGCCAGCTACAGTCTGCCGATGGTCACGCTGGGCGTGGGCGCGCGCTACATGGGCGATTCGGTGCGCGCTTACGGCACGGCCTCGATGCCGGTCATGCCGATGCTCGATGCCAAGGTGAACGTGGGTGACGGTTATGTCGCAGGCGGCCTGCAGGCGCGCTTCTAAGAACACGATAGGGACCGGAACTTCCGGTTCTTGCGAACTGCCTGTCCCACCGCGCGCGGCCACCGAGGCACTTGCGGGGTGGGGCAGGTAGAAGAAAGGTTTCCGAGGGCCATCGCCCTCGGGCTCCCCGAACTGTCACCCCCACCTTTCGTGCGCGGCGTTGGTCGAGAATGGTGAGGTTCCCGATTCTGGGGTCAAGGGGCGATGGCCCCTTGAAATATCGTTCAACCTTCCAGCAGGTCGAGATAGGCAACGACGTCGTTGTCGGTCGCGATGAACAGGCCTTCCTGCGTCGCCTCGTCCTGCTGCGCGGCGATCTGCATGGCCTCGGTCAAAGTGCCGTAGAACAGCGTTTCGGCCGCGCCGCCCTCCATCGCATCGCTCAGGTGGTAGAGGCGCACGGTCGCCTCGAGGTAGGTCGTGCGCATCAGTCGGTGTCCTTTTCGCGGCGGGCACCCTCGACGGTGCGCTCGAGCCGGGCGATTTCGGTGGAGGTCTTCTCGCGCGTGGCCTTGCTGGCGCCATGACGGGCGCGCGCTTCCTCGGCCTGCGCGCGGGCATCGGCGCGGGCCTTCGCCTTGCGGGCCATGCGAAGGTTGACGATCTCGGCCATGTTAGGGGGGGCTTTTACGCCTCGACGGCGGCGGTTGTCACGCCCAGATCGGGCACGCCGACCGAGCGCTTGCCGGCAAAGTCGGTGCGCACCACGATCAGCCCGTCCTTTTCGAGGTAATCGAGCAGGCGCTGGATGCGGCGCGGCGAACTGGTGCCGTAGATCTTGGCGAGCCGGTCATCGTCGGGGCACGGCTCGTTGTCCATGGCCGCGCGGGCGATCACGTAGAACGGGGCAAGCGCGTCGTCCGGGACGTGCTTGGCCAGGTTCACAAGGTCGAACCAGCGTTCGTCCTCGGGGTCCTCGATCCCCGCGACAGCGGCGGCAAAGCCCCGGCGGAACATTGTCGCATCAAGGCTGCGCACCGAGATGCCCTTCATCCGGCAGCGGATCGTGAAGTCCTGAAACAGCGTGGTCGAGGACTGGAACAGGCTGTCCTCGTCCTTGGCCATCTCGTTCAGGATCTCGAGCATGGCGGCGCGATTTTCCTCCGGCTCGGGCTCGGGGCGTTCGGCACGCGGGGGCAGGGCCTCGGCGGCGGGGCCGGACGCGATGCTCTCGTCGAGCTCCTCCATTTCCATGCGGCGGCGTACCGGACGCACGAAGTCGGGCTTTTCCGGTTCGACGTGGAGGTTGTCGTGAAGCAGCTCGCGCATATCCTCCGTCGAGGCTTCGGGCAGCGGCATGAGACCGGGCGTCACCGACTTGGCGCCGGTCTTGACCGAACCGATCTGCGTCTTGACCGGGCGGCGCGAGATCGCCGGGCCCAGGCCCAGGAACTGGCCGCGTCCCAGGTCCCGGATTTCTTCGGCCTGGCGGCGCTCCATGCCCAGCAGGTCCGCCGCGCGGGCCATGTCGATGTCGAGGAAAGTGCGGCCCATCAGGAAGTTGGACGCCTCGGCCGCGACGTTCTTGGCAAGCTTGGCAAGGCGCTGCGTGGCGATGACGCCCGCAAGGCCGCGCTTGCGCCCACGGCACATGAGGTTGGTCATCGCGCCCAACGAAATGCGGCGCGCCTCCTCGGAGACTTCGCCTGCGGCGGCAGGAGCGAACATCTGCGCTTCGTCGACGACGACAAGCGCGGGGTACCACTGGTCACGCGGGGCATCGAACAGGGCGTTCAGGAACTGCGCCGCGCACTTCATCTGGCTGTCGATTTCCAGTTCGTCGAGCGCGAGCACGACCGAGGCGCGGTGCTGGCGGATGCGCGCGCCGAGCTTGACGATCTCGGCCTCGCCATAGGCCGCGCCGTCGATCACGACGTGGCCGAATTCCTCGGCCAGACTGACGAAGTCGCCTTCGGGATCGATCACGATCTGCTGGACAAGGCTGGCGCTCTCTTCGAGCAGGCGGCGCAGCAGATGCGACTTTCCGGACCCGGAATTGCCCTGCACCAGCAGGCGGGTCGCCAGAAGTTCCTTGATGTCGATCTCTGTCGGCTGGCCGTGTGGCCCGTCGCCGATGACGATATTCGCGCTCACGGAAGCCCTATTGGCAAATGCGGGTGGGGGGAGGCAAGGGGCGCTGGCGCGGTTTTCCAGAAGAGCGGCGGTTTCTTGCGGGCGAGGATTTGTTTTGACATAAAAATGGATCAATTGGTTCGGGGCGTAAGCCCCATGGGCCCACCGACCCGGAAAGGAACGCCATGCGCCTCGCTCTGATCGGAACCCCGCGCAGCCTGGGGGCGGTGCGCCCGGAATTGGGTGCGCTCCTGCCCGAGGATGTCGAGCGGATCGCCTTTCCCTCGCGGGTGGGAGTGTTTCCGTCCGATCCGGCGGCGCGCGACATGCAGGCAATCGGGCACTTCGAGGCAGGGCTCACTGCGGTGGAAGCAGGCGCCGATGCGCTCGTGCTGGATACGCTGGGTGACTATGGCCTGGCCGCCCTGCGCGCGGGTGCCGGCGTGCCCGTCGTCGGCGCGGGCGAGGCGGGCATGGCGCGCGCGGCGACGCTGGAGCGCTTTGCCATCGTGACGGTCTGGCCTGCCTCGATGAACTTCATCCCCTGCGACCTGCTGCGGCTCTACGGCCATGCCGGGGCCTGCACGGGTATCTACAACGTGGGCGAGGAGGCCGACCTGGCCGATCTCTCGGGCCCCGGTGGCTATCTTGGCCGGATCGGGGAGGGCGCAGGCGATATCCTTGCGCGTGTCCGCTCCACCATGGCGCGCGCGGTGACAGACGGGGCCGAGGCGATCCTCCTGGGCTGCACCTGCATGTCGCCGATCGCGGCACGGCTGGCCGAGGGGGCCCCGGTCCCGGTCATCAATCCATTGGCCGAGGCGGCGCGGCGGGCCGTGGACGCGGCGCGCGAAGGGACACCGTGCCCGGCGCAGACGGCGCGCCTGCCCGCCGTGCGCGCGATGGTCGATGCGCTTGCCGACCTGCCCGAGGAAGCCTGCCCGGTCTGCGTCCTGTCCGAGAGGCTTTGAAGGGCGGGGCAGCTGCCCCCGACCCCCGATCCCCGACCAAGGTCTATCGTCCCATGGTACAATTGGCGCATGGCGCCTCGCGTCCCAATGTGCCCTTCGAAAAATCGCGCAAGAGCGATGCGGTCAAGTTGGAGATATGGGGATGCTGGAACAGGCCATGAGCAAGTTCTCGGGCGCAACGCTTATCCGGGACAAGTTCGACAATTTCATCGGCGGCAAATGGGTCGCGCCTGTAAAGGGGCAGTACTTCGACAATGTCTCTCCCGTCACCGGACAGGTGGTGTGCCAGGTGGCGCGCGGTACGGCCGAGGACATCGAGCTTGCACTTGATGCCGCGCACGCGGCGAAGGATGCCTGGGGGAAAGCCTCCTCGACCGAGCGTTCGAACACGCTCCTGAAGATCGCCGACCGGCTGGAAGCGAACCTCGACAAGCTCGCACTGGTCGAGACCATCGACAACGGCAAGCCGATCCGCGAGACGACCGCCGCCGACGTGCCGCTGGCGATCGACCACTTCCGCTACTTTGCGGCCTGCGTACGCGCGCAGGAAGGCTCCATCGGCGAGATCGACCACGACACCGTCGCGTATCACTTCCACGAGCCGCTGGGCGTTGTGGGCCAGATCATTCCGTGGAACTTCCCGCTGCTGATGGCGGCCTGGAAGCTTGCTCCGGCGCTGGCGGCGGGCAACTGCGTGGTGCTCAAGCCCGCCGAGCAGACCCCGATGTCGATCCTGGTGCTCGCCGAGATGATCGCCGACATCCTACCCGCAGGCGTCCTCAACATCGTCAACGGCTTTGGCGTCGAGGCGGGCAAGCCGCTCGCCACCAACAAGCGCATCGCCAAGATCGCGTTTACCGGGGAGACGACCACTGGCCGCCTCATCATGCAGTACGCGAGCGAGAACCTCATCCCCTGCACGCTGGAGCTGGGCGGCAAGAGCCCCAACATCTTCTTCGAGGATGTGATGGCGCAGGACGACGACTTCCTCGACAAGGCGCTTGAAGGCTTCGCCATGTTCGCGCTCAACCAGGGTGAGGTCTGCACCTGCCCGAGCCGCGCGCTGGTGCACGAATCGATCTACGATGCCTTCATCGAGAAGGCGATCAAGCGCGTCGAGGCGATCAAGCTGGGCAGCCCGCTCGACCCCGCCACGATGATCGGCGCGCAGGCTTCGAACGACCAGATGGAGAAGATCCTCTCCTACATCCAGATCGGCAAGGATGAGGGCGCCAAGGTCCTCACCGGCGGCGAGCGTGCGCTTCACGAGGGCGACATGGCGCAAGGCTACTACGTGCAGCCCACCGTGCTCGAAGGCCACAACAAGATGCGCATCTTCCAGGAGGAGATCTTCGGGCCGGTGCTGTCGGTGACCAAGTTCTCGACCGAGGAAGAGGCGCTGAGCATCGCCAACGACACGCTCTATGGCCTCGGTGCCGGTGTCTGGACCCGCGACGGTACGCGCGCCTACCGCTTTGGCCGCGGCATCCAGGCCGGGCGCGTGTGGACCAACTGCTACCACATGTACCCCGCCCACGCGGCCTTCGGCGGCTTCAAGCAGTCGGGCATCGGGCGGGAAAACCACAAGATGATGCTGGACCACTACCAGCAGACCAAGAACCTGCTTGTCAGCTACAGCCCCAAGGCGCTCGGCTTCTTCTGATCCGAACGTTCTGGGCAAGCCCCCCAAGGAGCCCTGCAGAGCTCCGCTCCCGGCGCCCATCTCTCACTCCACCAGTCCAGTGGCGCCGGGTCTCTCGGGTCGGTGGGTGGCCCTCGGGTCATCCACCGTCTTTTTTTAGAGGCGAAGAAGAATAGGGATTTTTCAAGGGGCCATCGCCCCTTGACCCCCAAACCGGGCAACCTCACCCCTCTCCACTGCCAGTGCGTGCGTAAGGTGAAGTCGACATTTTTGGGAGCCCGAGGGCGATGGCCCTCGGAAATCGTCTTCTTTGATATTCAGGGAGCGCAGCGATGAGCGACACGACACCTCCCCCGCGCATTTGCGCAACCCCTGAGGCTGAGGACTGGATCCTGCGGCTGCGCGCGCAGCATGGCCCTCTCATGTTCCACCAGTCGGGCGGATGCTGCGACGGTTCGGCGCCGATGTGCTTTGTCGCGGGTGAGTTTCGCGTGGGCGGCCAGGACGTGCGTCTCGGCACGCTGGTGGGCGATACCCCGGTCTGGATCGGGGCGGCGCAGTTCGAGTACTGGCGCCACACGCAGGTGACCATCGATGTCGTGCCCGGGCGTGGTTCGGGCATGAGTCTGGAGGCGCCCGAGGGGGTGCGCTTCGTGATCCGCAGCCGTGTTTTTACCGATGCGGAGAACGCTGCGCTGGAGGCGGCAGGTGAGCCGCCGCGCGGCGATGCGGCGGTGCCCTGACGCATCGCCATGCGGGCGTCTGCGCCATGTCGCAAATCCCTTGGCCTGCGGGCTTTCCCGGCGTAAGACTAAGCTCTGCAAAACGATTGCACGGTTCTTTCCAGGCCGCGCAGGGTTGCAAGGGCCTCCCACCGAACGAGGAGGCCTGATGGGAGAGATAGTCAAGGCATGCAGATCCAGCTGGAGCATGGCGATACGCCCCTTCTGACCTGTTCTTCGCGCGCGGCCGATGTCGCCAGCGTCGTGGCTGACCTTGCCGCCGCTGTCGGCACGATGGAGCTGGCGGGCGCGCTCCTGTTCTGCTCCAACCGTTTCCCGCGCGATGAACTTGCCAAGGCCTTGCGCGAAGGGCTGCCCGGCGTGCCGCTGATTGGCTGCACCAGCGCGGGCGAGCTTACCGACCGGGGCTACGACACCGAGACGGTGGTGCTCGTCGGCTTTCCGGCAGAGAGTTTCTCGATGGTCTCGCTGCGCTTCGACGCGCTCGACCATTTCGACCCGCAGGAAGCGCAGGGCGCGATCCGCCAGCTTGTCGCTGGGGCACGGCTCGATCATGCTGCGGTCCAGGACGTGCATCAGGTCGCGCTGTTCTTCGTCGATGGCCTCTCGCACCGCGAGGAACTGCTGACGATGACCGCGCAGCACGCTCTGGGCGATATCCAGCTGATCGGCGGTTCGAGCGGGGATGGCCTCTCCTTCAGCCAGACCGGGGTCCTTCACGAAGGTCGCTTCCATGGCGACTGCGCCGTGATCGCGGTGCTTACCAGCCGCCGGCCGATGCACGTCTTTTGCGAAAGCCCCTATCGGCCGGGCCCCGCGCGTATGGTCATCACCGAGGCCGATCCCCAGACCCGCACTGTCTACGAGATCAACGCCGCGCCCGCCGCCGAGGAATATGTGCGCCTCACCGGGCAGGCGCCGGAGACGCTGGACGCGCACTTCTTCGCCGCGCACCCGCCGATGGTGCGCACCGGCGGGCAGTACCACGTGCGCTCGATCCAGTCGGCCAACCCGGACGGCTCGCTCACCTTCTACTGCGCCATCGACACCGGCGTCGTCCTCACCATCGGCGAGCCGATCGAGCGCATCGCCTGGATGAACGAACTGATCGGAAAGGTGTCCCAGCGCATCGGCACGATCGATCACGTCATCGGCTTCGACTGCGTGCTCAATCGTCTGGACGCCGAGGACCGGCAGATCGTGCGCGAACTCTCCCGGCTCTACGTCGACAACAAGATCATCGGCTTCAACACCTATGGTGAGCAATTCCTCGCAGCGCACATGAACCAGACCTTCAGTGGTCTGGCGATAGGGCGCTGACCCGGGACGGGAGACACAGGAGCGGGAGAGAGACCGGCCATGCTGCGCGAAAAGGCGGGGGAGACACCGGCGACAGGGGCGAAGGCCCCGGAGGAGCCGACCGAAGACCGGGACGCCGAGCTCGAACGGCTGCGCACGCGCGTGAAGCAGCTGGAAAAGATCAACGCCGCGCTGATCGACCGGGTGGAGCGCTCGACCGACCTGCAGGGCGGGGCCTTCTCGATGTTCGAGACGGCGATCTCGCTCGAAGCGATGGTGCGCGACCGCACCGGTGCGCTCGAGATCGCGTTGGAGCGATTGAACACGGTCAACGCTGAACTTGCGCAGGCCCATGCCGACGCGACGGCCGCGCGTGTCCTCCTGCGCGATGCCATCGAATCGCTTTCAGATGGCTTTGCCCTGTTCGACGATGAAGACCGGATGATCCTGTGCAATCGGGCCTTCCTGAAGATCTTCCCCTATTTCGAGGCGATCTCCGACCGCGCGCCGGAATTTTCCGAACTGGCCTCGCGGCTCGCGCGCTCAGGCGCGACAGTGGCCTCGCGCGTGGCGCC
This sequence comes from Novosphingobium mangrovi, assembly GCF_022818885.1. Classification (NCBI taxonomy): domain Bacteria; kingdom Pseudomonadati; phylum Pseudomonadota; class Alphaproteobacteria; order Sphingomonadales; family Sphingomonadaceae; genus Novosphingobium; species Novosphingobium mangrovi. The sequence continues at coordinate 28,124 of NZ_JALHAT010000031.1, forward strand.
CGAGCGCTGGCTGAAGGACCGTGTTGCGCAGCATCGCCGCGCGCAGGGAGCCCATGTCCAGGCACTCTCGGACGGACGCTGGATCCAGATCAACGAGCTGCGCACCAGCCAGGGCGGGACCGTCGGGATCTACACCGACATCACCTCGGTAAAGGCCGAGGACGCGCGCCAGCGCGCGCGCGAACTGGCTGAACGCAACCTCGCGCTGCAGGCCACGCTCGACACATTGTCCGAAGGCGTATGCCTGTTCGATGCGACCGGGCATCTTCAGGCCTGGAACGAGGGCGTCCTCGCGATGCTGGGCCTCGAAGGCGAAGCCGGCGAAGGGGCGCCCGAGATCGAGAACCACGAAATGCTGCGCAGCTGGTGCCTCGAACGCCAGGGGCTCGACCGGGCCGAGGCGCTCGACTGGCGCGAAGAGGGCGAGGCGCGCTCGCTCGGCCAGCTCGAAACGATGTGCATGATGGGCGAGCGCCATGTGGTGATCCGCTCGGTGCCACTCAAGAACGGGGGCATGGTCTTCACCTTCGATGATGTCACCGACCATGTCCGCTTCCAGCGCTCGCTGACCGAGACCGCCGAGACGCTGGAACGGAGGGTGGAGGAGCGCACCGCCGAACTGGTCGAGGTCAACCGCCAGCTGGTCGATGCCAAGAACGAGGCCGAGACCGCCAACCGCTCCAAGACGAGCTTCATCGCCTCGGCCAGCCACGACCTGCTCCAGCCGCTGAACGCGGCGCGCCTGTTCGTCTCGGCGATGGACGGTATGGCCATGCCCGAACGCGCGGCGAGCCTTGTCCAGCAGGCCTCGACCGCGCTCGATTCGGTGGAAGAGTTGTTGGAAGCCCTGTTCGAGATCTCGCGCCTTGATGCCGGGGCCGTCCAGCCCGAGATCCAGCCGCTCGCGCTCGACCCGATCCTGACGGCGCTGCGCATCGAGTTCGCCCCGCTCGCCCAGGCCGGGGGGCTCGACTTCGCCATCCCCGAGACCGACCTGTGGGTGCGTTCCGACCCGCGCCTCTTGCGCCGGGTGCTGCAGAACTTCGTCTCCAACGCGATCCGCTACACCGAGGAAGGGCGCGTCTGCGTGGAGGTGACGCACACCAAGGATGAGGTCAGCGTGCGCGTGCGCGATACCGGGCCGGGCATCGCCGAAGAGGACTGCGCGCAGATCTTCGAGGAATTCCGCCGGGTCGGCAAGACGCAGAAGATCCCGGGCAAGGGGTTGGGGCTGGCCATCGTGCGCCGCGTGACGGCGGTGCTGGGGCACGCCATCGAACTGGAAACCGCGCCTGGGCAAGGGGCCTGCTTCACGATCCGCGCGCCGCGCTGCGCGCCCGAAGCGCGTGCGCCCGAATTGCCCGCCAGCGCGCAAGGCTCGCGCGCGGAAGAAGGCGGGCTGGTGCTTGTTGTCGACAATGACCCGGCGATCCTGCGCGGCATGGAGGCCCTGCTGGAGAACTGGGGGCTTGATGTCGTGGCGGTCCCGGATCCGAGCGATCCGGCGGCTGTCGCCGCGCTGGAGCAGGGGCCGGTCCTGATGATCGTCGACTTTCACCTCGACGAGGGGCGCACGGGCGATGAGGCGGTGGCGATCCTGCGCGGCCAGACCGAGCGCGAAATTCCGGCCATCCTGATCACCGCCGACCGGGGCGACGAAGTGGCCGAACTGGCCGCAGCGCAAGGGCTGCCCGTGCTCAACAAGCCGGTAAAGCCAGCACGCCTGCGCGCACTGCTGCGCCAGCTCGACGTGCTCTGATCGCTCAGCTCAGCGCGGCGAAGGCGGTGCGCCAGTCTTCGGGCAGCGGGGTCGGGCGGCGGCTGTCCCGGTCGACATAGACGTGGGTGTAGTGCGCCTCGGCGGCAGGCGCGTCCTCGCCTGCGACGAAGAGGCCGAGGTGATAGGTGACGCTGGAGGAACCGAGCCGCGCCACGCGAAGGCCCACCTCCAGCTTCTGCGGAAATTGCACCGAGACGGCGTAGCGGCACCCCGTCTCCACGACGAGGCCGATGGGCCCTGTCGGCGCCTCGCTTTCGAGGTCGAGCAGGCCCGCCTCGATCAACCAGGTGTTCACCACCGTGTCGAACCACGAATAGTAGACCACGTTGTTGGCGTGGCCATAGATGTCGTTGTCGCGCCAGCGCGTGGCGACGGGGACAAAGGCGCGGTAATAGGCGCGTTCGCGCAAGGGTTCACGGCTCATGCGAGGGGGCTACCAGCCAATCTGTCCAACGCAAAGAGACGCAAGGCCGCTTGTCGCCCTGCGGAAGGCTGCGGCTTTCCCGCGAAGCGGGTACTTAAAAAGAGGATCAGAAGGAATTTTCCGAGGGCCATCGCCCTCGGGCTCCCCAAACTGTCTAGCTCACGCTCCGCGCGCTGCCTTGGCTGAGAAAGGTGAGGTCGCCCAGTTTGGGGTCAAGGGGCAATGGCCCCTTGAATCAATCTTCTTCTTACTACCCGCGAAAGCCGATCTTTCCGGCCATGATCACGGCCTGCGTGCGCGAAAAGACGTTCATCTTCTGCAGGATTGCGGAAACGTGCGCCTTCACCGTCGTCATCGAGACGTCGAGTTCGAAGGCGATCTGCTTGTTGAGACGGCCGGCGACAAGGTGGCCCAGGACCACGCGTTGCTGGGGGGTGAGCGTTTCGATCCGGGCGCGGATCATGTCTTCCTCGGCGGCCTGGGTCTCGTCGCATTCGAGTTCGGGCATGTAGATCTCGCCCGAGAGGACGAGTTGCAGCGCCTCGACGATGGCCGTGCGCTTGAGCGACTTGGGCACGAACCCGGCGGCCCCTGCGGCGAGTGCGTCGCGCACCACGTTGCGGTCGGTGACGCCCGAGACCATGACCACGGGGGTGGCCGGAAAACGGTCGCGCAGCGCCTCGAGGCCGGAGAGATGCGAGACATCGGGAATGTTGAGATCGAGGAGGACAAGGTCGACATCGTCGGCTGTGTCCAGCGCCTCGAGCGCGCTCTGCAGGCTGTCGGCCTCCAGAATTTCGCAGGTGGGAAAGGCGTCGTCGAAGATCGAGCGCAGGCCATCGCGCACGAGCGAATGGTCGTCGACGATCAGGACCTTGTCGGGGCTCGTCAGTTCGCCCATTGCGCGTTCCATTCCTGCCAGTGCGTTCATGTTCCTATCCCGGGGAGGGAGGGAGCGCCAGCCTCGGGATGATCCCTTGTGCCAGCGCTCCGGTTACCGTTCTGTTGCGTCTTACTTGGGCAGCTTGAACACCCAGAGCATGCCGCCCTGGCTGATGTCCTTGAAGGTCTTGGCGACTTCGCCGCCCCACAGCGGCACCGCGCCGCCCCAGCCCGACATCACCGCGACATACTGTTCGCCATCCTGCTCCCAGGTGACGGGCGAGCCGACCACGCCCGAGCCGGTCTGGAACTTCCACAGTTCGGTGCCGGTCTTGGCGTCGAAGGCCTTGAGATACCCCTCGGGTGTGCCGGTGAAGACGAGGTTGCCCTTGGTGGTGAGGACGCCGCCCCAGAGCGGGGCTGCGTTCTTGTATTCCCACACGATCTTGCCGGTCTTGGGGTCCATCGCGCGCAGGGCCCCGATGTGGTCGTCGGCGATCGGCTTGATGGTGAAGCCTGCGCCGAGGTAAGCCGCGCCCTTCTTGTAGGCGATGGGCTCGTTCCAGATGTCCATGCCCCAGTCGTTGCTGGGGATGTAGAACAGGCCGGTGTCCTGCGAATAGGCCATCGGCATCCAGTTCTTGCCGCCCAGGAACGAGGGCGAAGAGAACACGACCTTGCCTTTCTCCGCGCCATTGGGGGCGCCGGGGCGGCCCTCGCCGATGTAGTTGGGGCGGCCGGTCTTGAGGTTGATGCCGTCGGCCCAGGTCGTCTGCATGACGAATTTGTGCGCGCCCAGCAGCTTGCCGTTGGTCCGGTCGAGTACGTAGAAATAGCCGTTGCGGTCGGCCTTGGCGCCCAGCTTCATCGGCTTGCCGTTCATCGTTGCGTCGAACGGAATGAACTCGTTCACGCCGTCGAAGTCCCAGCCGTCGTGCGGAGTGGTCTGGTAGTGCCACTTGATGACGCCGGTGTCGGCATCGATGGCGAGCGTCGAGGAGGTGTAGAGGTTGTCGCCCGGGCGCAGGTGGCTGTTCCAGGGGGCCGGGTTGCCGGTGCCGAAGTAGAGGAGGTTGGTGCCCGGATCATAGGTGCCGCCCAGCCAGGTGGCGCCGCCGCCGGTCTTCCACAGATCGCCTTCCCAGGTCGCGTTGAGCTTGCCGGTCATGCCGTTGGGCGCACCGTTCAAGGTGCCCATGTGGCCCTCGATTACGGGGCGCTCCCAGACCAGCTCGCCAGTGTCGACGTTGCGGGCCTGGACCGCGCCGACCACGCCGAATTCACCGCCCGAGTTGCCGGTGATGACCATGTCCTTGACGATCAGCGGGGCGGCGGTGGCCGAGTATCCTTCCTGATAGTCGGCGGTCTTCTTGTTCCAGATGACCTTGCCGGTCTCGCGGTTGAGCGCGATCAGGCGCGCGTCGAGCGTGGCAAAGATGATCTTCTCGCCGTGGATCGCGGCGCCGCGGTTGACGACGTCGCAGCAGGGCATGATGCCGTCGGGGAGGCGCGCGGTGTATTCCCACTTCTTTTCGCCGGTGCGCGCGTCGAAGGCGAAGAGGCGCGAATAGGAGCCGGTGACGTAGATCGTGCCGTCATAGACCAGCGGCTGGGCTTCCTGCCCGCGCTGCTTCTCCCCGCCGAGTGAGGCGGCGAAGACGGGGACGAGCTTGCTGACGTTGTCCGAATTGAGCGCGTCGAGGCCGGAGAAGCGCTGCTGCCAGGGGCCCATGCCGTAGCTCAGAACGTCGCCCGCGCTGGCCGCGTCGTTCATCAGGTCGGAGCTGGTGGGCCCATGGTGGTCGGCCAGCGCCGGGGCTGCGACCAGTGCGGTGGCGGCCGCAAGGCCGGCCAGAAAATGTGAAAAACGCCGCTTCATCCTATCCCTCCGTTATTGGGGTGACCTCGCCGGGGATTCGTTGCTCGGGATGTGCCCCCATGATCTCCGGTCGTCGGCGGTCAGCCTAGACCTCGCAGGGGCGCAAACAATTGCACCTTGGGATGAGGGGTATGGCGATAGGGTGTGCGCCAAGTCCCGGGAAAGTCCCGATTCCAAAGCGGCCAGGTGGTGTGTGGGAGGGTTCCGGGACAGGCACGGGAGGGGACGGTTCGGGGGGCGCCGGTCGCAGTCGGCACCCCCGTCCCCCCGTTCACGCTGCGCTCTGGCTCGCCAATGCGGGCTGCCAGTTCACACCGTGCCTGGAAAACAGGGCGGCCATGCGGCCATCGGCGATCATCGCGTTCATCTCGTCCTCGAGCGCGAAGCCGAGCGAGCGCGAGTTCTCCTTGACCGCGATGCCGATGTCCCAACCCGGAGAGAGCATCATGGGCAGGGGCCCATGGCGCTTGCGGATGCCCGCCTCGGGCGCGTCGGCCATGGCGGCCTCGATCTGCGCGCGGCTGGCGACCGCGAAGTCGGCCTCGCCAGTGCCGAGCGCGGAGATCGCCTCGTAACCGGTGCGTTTGTGGACGAGGTCGCGCGTCAGGACCCCTCCGGCATGGCCGAGAAGGTAGAAATCGGGGATCGAATCGAGTTCCGCCGCGATCGGGTGGCCCTTGAACTGCGCGGGCACGACCTCGCAGTTGCCCGCATCCGGGCTGCAGGCCGCACCGAAACTCTCGCGGTAGTAGGGGGCCATGAAGACGACGTTGTCCTCCTGCTGCATCAAGGTGCGGTCGAAGGGGACGTGGAGCATGACATCGCAGGGCTGGAAGCCGAGGAGGCCTCCGCGCCAGACCACGTTGCGCAAGTCGTCGGAGACTTCCTCGTCGGCAATGAACAGCGCGATGTCGGCGCGAAGGCCCAGGCTCTCGGCAAGCGCGCGGGCAAGGTCCGCGTCGATCCCGGCAGGTTTGCCGCCGTCATCCCAGGACCAGGGCCGGTTGTCGGTGTAGAGCCCGACGCGCAGCACACCAGCCTCGCGCACCTTGGCAAGCGGGGCGGCCCAAAGCGACGAAGGCCGCAGGGCCGCTGGCATGGCCAGCGCCCCTGCGGCGGCGAAAAGGCTCTTCAGGAGAGTCCTGCGACCACTCTCCATTGGCTTACTCGTCGGTGTACTTGGTTTCGAGCCAGGCGCGGATCGCCCAGCCTGCCTTCTGGCCCAGCACCTCGCCGAAGGGCGGCATGTAGACCTTGCCGTCGTGGCTGGAGCCGTTGCGGTAGCGCTCGACGAACCATTCATCGCCCGAAGGGCCGAGTTCGAGGTAGCGCAAGTCGGGCGCAATGCCGCCCGAAATGGCTTCGAGGCCATGGCAACGCGCGCAGTTCTGACCATAGGCGCTCTCGCCGATGGCGATGGCCTTGGCGTTGCCCGAATAGGGGTTCTCGGCGATCCAGGTGTCGTTGCCGCCCTCGATGTCGGGCAGGGCGGAGGTGTCGACCGCCTGGGGGGTCACGTTGCCGTGGGCGAGCAGGCTGGTGCCCGCGGTGAGCGAAGCAATGGCCGCCGCCGCGACCAGGGCCGCGCGGCCTGTACGTATCGTCATGGTGTCAGTCATCCTCTGCGACCTCAGGGCTCGGTCAAGCGTCCCCGAATGCTGTCCATGATCTAGCGCAAGCCTTTAACTTTCCCCAATTGGACCATGGTACAAGACCAAGGTGCAATGGGCCCGGAGCGCGCAAATGCCTAGGTTTGCACGGCTAATGGAGAGGAACATGGACATGTCACCGAGCCGCGCGTTCACAGCGTTTCTGACCCTTGGAACCGCGCTTGTGGCAAGCGCCCCGGCCAGCGCGGGCACGCGCGCCTATATCAGTAACGAGCGCAGCTCGACGGTCTCGGTCGTCGATCTGGAGACGCGCGCGGTCGTGGCCGAATGGCCGGTCGGCCAGCGCCCGCGCGGGATCGCGCTGACACGCGATGGCAAGTACCTCCTCATCTGCGCCAGCCTCGACAACGCGGTGGAAGTGCGCGACCCGGCGACGGGTGAGCTTCTGCGCACGCTCCCCTCGGGCGCGGACCCGGAGCAGTTCTTCCCGGCCTTCGACGGGCGCTACCTGTTCGTCGCCAACGAGGACAACGCGGCGGCCACCGCGGTCGATCTGGTGGAAGGCAAGGTCGCTTGGCAGGTCGCGGTGGGCGAGGAGCCCGAAGGCATCGCGCAGAGCCCGGACGGCTCCTGGCTGCTGGTGACGAGCGAGGAGGATAACACCGTCGCCTGGGTCGATGTCGCCAGCCACGAGGTCCGCCTGGAAATGGAGACCGACGCGCGCCCGCGCCATGTCGAGTTCACGCCCGATGGCGCGCAGGTCTGGATCGGCGCGGAAATGGCGGGCACGGTCCACATCGCCGATGTCGCAACGCGCACGATTACGCGCACCATCGCCTTCGCGCCGCCCGGTGTCCCGGCCTACAAGGTCATGCCCTGCGGCATCCGCTTCACGCCCGATGGCAGGACCGCGTTGGTCGCGCTGGGACGCGCGAACGCGGTGGCGGTGGTCGATGTCGCGAGCGGGGATGTGCGCGGTTATGTCCCCGTGGGCGAACGGCCCTGGCATCTGGCGATCCTGCCCGATGGCGCGCGCGCGCTTGTCGCCAACGGGGCAAGCGACACGCTCTCGCTCATCGACATTGCTGCACGGGAGGTCATCGCCACGATCCCGGCAGGCAAGGGCCCCTGGGGCGTCGCGCTGGGTCACTGAGGGCGCGGTTCGCACCGAAGCGGGGCAGTTCGTCCCAAAGTCCAATTTCGCACATTTCCATCCGCTCCCATGCTGAGAACAGTCGCAGGAATAGACGACACATAAACCTCAGGAGGGGATGAACGATGATCGGCAAGATCATGCTGCGCAGCACGGCTGCGCTGGGGGCTATCGCCATGTCCACGACGCCGGTCTTCGCCGGTACGGGCGAGACCCTGCTCAAGCGTCTGCACGAAAAAGGTATCCTGACCGACGAGGAGTACAACGAACTCCTCGCCGAAGAGGCCGCCGAGGCCGAAGCCACGCCTGCTCCGGCGGTGGCGGTGCAGGGCGGCGAGGTCGACACCGGCCTTCTCGTCAAGCGGACCCAAAGCGGTATAGGCTTCGAAGTCGGCCCGGCCACGATCCAGTTCGCAGGCTCGGTCAACGGCTTCTACGTCCACGACAATCCCGATACGCCCTCGGCCACCACGTCGGTCGTGGGCGGCATCGCCAGTGTGGGCACGAAGAATTCGAGCGCGGTGCGCAACGGCCTTCTTCCCGGCTTCCTGACGGTCTCGGTCTCCACCCAGCAGGCGGGCTGGGACATCAACGCCTTCTTCGGCCTCTATCCCGGCATCAACTCGGCCGCCTGGGGGACGCTGGGCGCCAACAACGGCGGCCAGCCCACCGCGCTCGCCACCTCGGGCATCGACGCGCGCCAGACCTATATGAGCTTTGGCAAGGCCAGCTTCGGCACGGTCAAGCTGGGCCGCGATATCGGCCTGTTCGGTTCCGACGCGATCCTCAACGACATCACGCTGCTCTCCTCGGGCTCGCCCGGCGGGAACGTGGCGCCCGCCAACACGACGCTGGGCCGCATCGGCTCGGGCTACATCTACACCGATTTCCAGCCGCAGATCACCTATACCAGCCCCAAGCTGGGCGGTTTCCAGGCCGCGGTCGGCGTGTTCCAGCCGCTCTCCTCGCTGACCGGCCCGGCGCAGGCGAACTCCGAGCCCGGCTTCCAGGGCAAGCTCACGTATGACGGGCAGTTCGGCGGTGTGGCGGCGCACCTGTGGGCCTCCGGCATCACCCAGAAGCACGACATGCTGACCGGCGGCGATTACACCGGGCGCGGGCTCGACATGGGCGCCAAGGTCACGGCAGGCCCCATCGCGGTGACCGGCTACTACTACACCGCCAAGGGTCTGGGCACGACCGTGCTGGGCCTGTTCGACACCGATGCGCAAGGTAATCCGCGTTCAAGCGATGGCTTCTACGTCCAGGGACTGGCCACTTTCGGCAAGTTCGCGGTGGGCGGAAGTTATGGCGAGAGCTCGCTTGACTTCGCCAACCCGGCCGATGCGCTCGCCAACCCCGATCTCGTCAAGACCAACTCCAGCTACGTAGGCCAGGTGCGCTACAGCCTGACCAGCTGGGTGACGCTGATCGGCGAGTATATCCACTCCAAGGCCGAAGCCCATTCGGGCAATGAGGCCGAAAGCGATGCGCTCGCCATGGGCGGCATCCTCTTCTTCTAGGCGCTTTCCCCGAGGCACCACCGAACCGGGGGCGCTGTGCGTCCCCGGTATCTTCCCGGAAGGCCGGTTGTCCTCATGACAGGCCTTCCGGGATCACATTGCCCAGACATACCCCACCTCGTCACCCGGAAAAGGTCGCAGCCATGGATGACTTCACCCCCAAGCGGCGCGCCTGCGCTGCGCAGACGGCTGTCGGCGCGCTGGCGCTGGCCCTGCTTTCTTCCACTCTCGTTGCATCCCCCGCCCACGCCGAGGATGCGGACGACGCCGCGTTCGCGGGCGAGATCCTCGTGACCGGGCGTGGTCTTTCCCAGACGCCTGGACGCCCGGCCTACTCGGCTCGCACCCTGGAACGCCGGGACATCATCTCGTCGGCCTCGGGCCGGGTCGAGGACGTGCTCTCCTCGGTCGCGGGCTTTCAGCAGTTCCGCCGCTCGGACAGCCGCTCGTCCAACCCGTCCGCGCAAGGGGTGACCTTGCGCGCGCTCGGGGGCAACGCCACCAGCCGCGCGCTTGTCCTCCTGGACGGGGTGCCGATGGCCGACCCTTTCTTCGGGTATATTCCGCTCACCGCGCTTTCGCCCGACACGCTGGGCACAGTGCGGGTGACGCGGGGCGGGGGCTCGGGCCCCTTTGGCGGCGGCGCGCTTTCGGGCACGATCGAACTGGAAAGCGCAGGAGCAGAGCAACTGGGCCTCCTCACCGCCAGTGCCCTTGGCAACCAGCGCGGTGAAAGCGAACTGAGCGCGGCCGTTGCGCCCCAGCTGGGCCGCGGTTTTGCGGTCCTCTCCGGCCGCTGGGACCGGGGCAAGGGCTTCTGGACGACCCCGCGCGACCAGCGCGCCGAGGCGAGCGTGCGGGCCCGCTACGAATCCTGGTCGCTGTCCTTGCGCGCCGTCGCCCCCATCAGCGAGGACGTGGAGCTGCAGGCGCGCGGCCTGATCTTCCGCGACGATCGCACCTTGCGCTTTGCCGGCGCTGACAGCGCGAGTGAGGGGCAGGACGCGAGCCTGCGCCTCGTCGGGCGCGGCGCCTGGCAGTTCGACGCGCTGGCCTATGTCCAGGCGCGCAATTTCGCCAACACGGTCATTTCGTCGAGCCGCTTCACCCCCGTGCTCGACCAGTACAAGACCCCCGCGGCGGGGATCGGCGGCAAGTTCGAGCTGCGCCCGCCCATAGGCGATGCGCATACCTTGCGTCTTGGCACCGACTGGCGGCGCTCCTCGGGCACGATGAACGAGATCGCGATCAGCGCCTTTTCGGGCAACGTGACCGAGCGGCGGCAGGCGGGCGGGGTGAACAGCGACCTCGGGTTCTTCGCCGAGGACGACTGGCGCCTTGGCGCGCTCACCCTCACTGGCGGCGTGCGCGCCGACCGCACGGTCATCTCAGGCGGCTATTACGCGACGCGCGATGCGCAAGGAACGCCGACCGGGCGCACCGACTATGCCAGACAGGCCGACTGGACGGTGACCTGGCGCGGCGGCGCGCGGCTGGCGCTGAGCGAGGCGCTGGCCGTGCGCGGAGCGGCCTATTCGGGCCTGCGCATGCCCACGCTCAATGAACTCTACCGGCCCTTCGTGGTCTTCCCGGTCGTGACCCAGGCCAATGCGCAGCTGCGCAGCGAGAAGCTGGAGGGCTACGAGGCCGGTCTCGATCTGACGCCCATGTCGGGGATGACGTTCACGTTGACGGCCTTTGACAACCGGGTGAAGCACGCCATCGCCAACGTCACGCTGGAGGCCAACCTGCGCCAGCGCCAGAACCTGCCCGCCATCGATTCGCAGGGAATCGAGCTGGGCGCCCATATCGCGCACGGGATCGTGCGGTTCGACGGTTCGCTGCTGTGGAACGAGAGCAAGGTGGATGGGCAGGGCGCCTCGGCTGATCTGGATGGCTTTCGCCCCTCGCAGACCCCGAACTTCGCCGCTTCGGCCACACTCGGACTGGTGCCGGGTGAGGGGTGGCGCCTCGCGGCGACGCTGCGCCATGTCGGCGCGCAGTACGAGGATGACCGGGAAAGCAACGTGCTGCCCGCCGTCACCACGCTCGACCTCTTCGCGCAGATTCCGCTTGGCGGGAAGGCCAGTCTGGTGCTGCGCGCCGAGAACGTGATCGACGAAACCATCGTGACGCGCAATCAGGGAGGGTCTATGGATCTGGGGGTGCCCCGCACGCTGTGGGCGGGGCTGCGATGGGGGATGTGAGGCCATGGGGACGGTACGCTACAACGCGGGTGCGCGCACGCTGCACTGGCTGATCGCGCTGCTGATTATCGGTAACATAGCCGGCGGCCTGCTGCATGAGGCGCTGGACGGGGTCATCTCGATCATGCCGCTGCACAAGGCGGTGGGGATGAGCGTTCTGGTCCTTTCGCTGGTGCGGCTGGGCTGGCGCATGGCCTGGACCGCGCCCGCCTACCCCGCGACGATGACGCGGGCCGAAGTCGGCCTCGCGCATCTGGTCCACGTCGTGCTCTACCTCTTCATGATCGCGATGCCCCTGACGGGCTGGATCATGTCCTCGGCCAGCCCCTATCCGCTGACCTGGTTCGGCCTGTTCGACATCCCGCGCCTGCCGGTGGTGAAGGACAGCCTGCTCGCAGGGCTCGGCCACGAAGCGCACGAGATCGGCGGCTACCTCCTGATCGCGCTTGTCGCCGGCCACGCCCTTGCGGCCCTGCGCCACCATTTCATGCTCAAGGACGATATCCTCAAGCGCATGCTCTGAACGGCGATCCGTATGTAAGCGATTGCATAAGTGATTGCATATCAACTTTTCTTGTCTGCTCCGGTGGCACTGACTTAGGGTGTCGCAACGGTGCCGGTCGTGACCTGATCGACGCGCCGCGTCATCGATGGCGCGCGCGTGGGACGCGCGGGGATCCGGTGAGCGACAAGGAGAGTGCGAGGACATGATTTTCCAGGCCATGACTGCGGCCGTGCTGGCTGCCCTGGTGCCCATGACGGCCTTTGCGCAGATCAAGGATATCCGCAGCTATTCATCGGTTCCGCCCGAAAACCTGACATCCATCATGGTCCTGGGAACGCCGCATCTCAGCGCTCTTGAGGATGTCACGCCCTCGCACGTCGAAACGGTCGTCGACCAGATTGTGGCCGCGAAGGCGCGCGTCATCGGCATAGAGCGCCTCTCCGCGCTTGAGATCGTGACCATGCAGGCCAGCCCTGTCCTCGCACCGGCCCTCGAGCAGTTCGTGGGGCCCAGATTGCTGAAAATCGCCGCTGCCGCCCAGTCCCGCACGGGCATGGGCGCTCTCGAAGCCGCAGAGGTGACCTCTGCGTGGACGAGCGGGTCTGAAGGTCTGACCCAGGAGGAATGCCTGGAGCGGCTGGAGATCGCCCTGGCTGCCTACCAGCCTGAAACGGCCCTGCTCTATCGAGAGCACCTCCCTGCAAATGCGATTGATCAGGATGCGGCGCGCTATCTCGACACGCACCGTACCTCGATGAACGAGCGGGTGAGCGTGGCCTTGGCCGCGGCCAGGAGGCTGGGCCTTGTGAAACTCTGGTCGATCGATTCGCACCTGGACAAGCGCCTGATCCTGCCCCGAATGAAGGAGCTCCAGGCCGCCTTTGCCAAGGCGCCGCCGGTCACGCAGATGCCGCATTTCGTGGAACAGGAAGAGATCACGAACCGCGCTATCGCAAAGGGCGACCTTCTGCCTCTCTATTGCCATATCAACGCGCCCAGCTTTGGTGCTGCGGATGTGCGCGGCCAGTTCGACTTGCCCAATCGCATGGAGTTCGAGGGCGATATGGGGCGTATTCGGGAGGCCGCCTGGGATGAGCGGAACCACCGCATCGCCGCGCATGTGCGCCACGCCAGCGCCTCGGCGGTCGGCGGGGCGATGGTCGTCCTGATCGGGGTGGGCCACAAGCCGTTCCTCGACGAGCTTCTCCTCACCAGCCTCGACAGCACCACGCAAAACGAAGTCCTCGCCTGCGATTGACGACTGCCCGTCAGGGCCATGGCCGGGACTTTTCAGAGGGCAGGCAGTAGCTCGGCTTCCAGCGCGGGGTAGAGGTGGCTGACGCTGCGCTCCAGTTCATAGCGCGCGGCCTTGAGCGGGGCGAAGCGGGGCGGGATCGCCGCGCGTCCGGCCTCGACCATCGACAGGCCGCTGGTCACGGCTTCGCGTAAGGAGGTCTCCAGCCAGTCCAGCCAGTCCCAGGTCTGCGCGATGGCGCGTGCGCCCGTATCGGGCGGGCCATGCCCGGGCAGGAGCTGCCGGTGGGGGAGCGCCTGCAGTGTCTCCAGCGCACGGCCCCAGCGGCCAAGGTCGGCGTGCGGCGTGGACGGCGCACGGTCGTGGAAGACGAGATCGCCGGTAAGCAGCGTGCCCGTGGCATGGTCGAGCAGGGCGAGATCGCCTCCGCTGTGCCCGTCCAGCGCCAGAAGCTGGAAGGTGCGCCCGCCAAAGGTTGCTTCGCCTGCGGTCACATCGCCCCGGGGCAGCGCGATCTGGGTGCCCTTCATCCAGTCGGCAAGCAGGCGGTACATCGCATCGGAAAACCCCTCCACGTCGCGCAGCAGGCCCTCGCGCGTGGCGGGAAGGGCATGGACGATGGCGGGATCGAACGCGGCCGCGCCCATCGCGTGGTCGGGGTGGAGGTGGCTGACATAGACACGTGCGACCTCGCGCCCGGTCGTGCGCCGCGCAAGCTCTGCAAGCGCCGTCCCATGGGCGAGCGAGACACCCGGATCGAACAGCACGGTCCCCGCATCGGTTGCCAGGAACGCGCTGTTGGCAATGGCGCCGCCGTTCTCGAACAGGATCGGTGCGTCGGCGCCGCGCACCATCCAGATCCCCTCACCAAGGGCCTCGGCCCGGGGGGCATAGCTCCCGGCGAACACTTCGGCCCCGGCAAGAGTGGGGACAAGGGCAGGGACAAGCGCGGGCAGCGCCATGGCCCCTGTCACCACGTGGCGGCGAGAGAGGGTCATGGCGTGGACCCCGCGATCAGGGCCTCGAACTCGCGGCCCGAGGTGTCGCGCGCAATGACCCGGTAGCGCGCCTCGCGCCCGGCCAGGAGCAGTGTGAAGGCCGGGTCCTCGGCTACTGCGCCCGAGACGGCGACATGGGCACGTTCGCACCCGTCCTCGCCCAGCACGCGCAGCGTCTCCAGGTTGTAGGCGGGAATGTTCTCGACAAGCCCTGTGTCCATCGGGTGGCGCAAGGTCAGGCGCAGGCGCGTGTCTTCTCCTTCGGCCCAGGTGCGCCCACGCATGTCGCCCAGGTGCTCGGCCCAGTCGCCTTTCACCCGGCTGACAGGTGGCGCGGAGCAACCCCCGCCTGCGGCATCGATCCACTGCCCCGCGACATGCCAGGTGCCGTCCGTGGCCTGCACCGCGGCGCGTACCGGAGTGCGCTGGTCGAGCTTGATGCGCGTTGCGAGGAAGGCGTGCCCGGACAGCGGACGGTAGTCGATGGCGAGCGGGATCGGGTTGAGATCGGCAAAGATCAAGAGGCGGGTGACATCGGGCACGCCGCGCGCATCGACCATGACCGGGAAGACGCGCTGGTTCTCGGCAATGCTCGGTATCGCGAGTCCCACCTGTTCATCGAAGACGACACGCGCGCCTGCGAAAAGGCGCTCGGCATGATAGCTCCACATCGGCGAGCCGAGCGGATCTGTGGGCAGGTCCGTTGCCGTTGCCGCACGGGCCGGGGCGACCTGGCCCATGAGGGCCGAGAAAAGAGCAAGGCGCTTCATACCAATGGGCAATGTAGGCAGGCGCCGGGCCTTCCCATATTGCACCTTGGACCGAGACGGGAGGCACGATGGCAAGGCGCACGTGGCAAAGGGGAATGGCACTGGGCGCGCTCGCCCCGGCCCTGCTGACGCTGGCCTGTACGCCCTTGCCCGGTCGGCCTTCGCCCGAGCGTGCTCTGTCCGAAGAGGGCCTTTTCGATGGGGAAGGCTACCGCATCGCGCGCTTCCGAGCCCCGGTCGCGCGCGCTCCCGCTCCGGCACGGCAGATGGCACAGGCTGAGGTGCTGGCGTTGCAGCCTGGGCGCGATGCGCTGTTCCTCGATGTGCTGCCCGTGGCGAGCGGCTGGCGCGATCCGGCGACGGGGCGCTGGCACCTTTCCGAAACCCACCGCACTGTGCCCGGCGCGCTCTGGCATCCTGAGACGGGGTGGAGCCCGCCCGATGTGCGGTTATGGGGTGCTCTGCGGGACACCATCTCAGAGGCGCGCCGCGAGGACGTGCACTTGCCCGTCATCGTGTTCTGCCGCTCGGATTGCTGGATGAGCTGGAACGTTGCCCGCCGCCTCGCGCGCGAGGGCGTGGGACAGGTCTACTGGTACGAGGAGGGCATCGAGGGCTGGCACGCGGCAGGCCGTGAGCTGGTGGAAGTGGCGCCGGTGACCGTGCGGCCCTGATTTGAAAGGGCGCAGGAAGGTCGGTCCGAGGGCCATCGCCCTCGGGCTCCCCGAACCAGGCGACCTCACCTTTCCCGCGCTGCTTTCTCCTCAGCGCTGCTTCTTGAGGTAGTCGATGATTTCCTGGCGCTTGGCGGCGTCCTTGATGCCGGGGAAGCTCATGCGGTTGCCCGGGACCAGCTTGCGCGGGTTCTCCAGCCACTGGTGCAAGGTGGCCTCGTCCATGGTGAGCCCGGCGTTCTTGAGCGCGTCGGAATAGCCGAAGCTGCCCTGGCCCATCGGGTGGCCGAAGGTGCCGAAGAGGTTGGGGCCCAGTTTGTCGGGCGCGCCTTTTTCCGCGTTGTGGCATACCGCGCAGCGCCCGAAGGCGGCGGGCGGCCCCGCTGCGGCCACAGGTTCAGGGGTGGGCATCGGTGTCGGTGTGGGTTTGGAAGCCGGGGCGGCCTTGGTCTCGGTGGGCGTGGGAGTTGGTGTTGGAGTTGGAGTTGGGCTGGGCTCCGGGCTGGCCTCGGCTTGCGGGGCGGCGCTTTCGCTTGGCGCGCTGGTGGGCGGGCTTTCCGGTTCGGCTGAAATTTCGGGTGTGGCGGCGCTAGCGCTGGGTTCCGGCGTGGTCGGAGCCTCGCCCTCCTGACCGCCCGAACAGGCGCAGAGGGCCAGTGCAAGACCAAGGCCAAGGGCGATGGACGAGGTTACAGGGCCTCGCGAATGGGCGCGTGGATGGCGCATGGTAAAAAATTCTCCCCGTTCATGATCTTTGCGCAGGGTTTCGCATGGAAGGCGCGGCGCCCGATATTGCACTTTGGTCCGCACCGCCGGGTCTGCCCAAAACTTTTTTTGGTCGGCGATTCTGTCTCGAAATGGCGGAAATGCAGGTATTTTTGCCGTGCTCGCGAAGGAAGGGCGTGGGGGGCGCAAAAATAATCGAAACGAATCACTTGCCGGGTCCGGAAAGCCTTGCTAGGGGCGCGCTCCTGCCGAGGGACGCTTTCAAAAGCTCCTCTGATTTAGCGGTCGTGGCGGAATTGGTAGACGCGCAACGTTGAGGTCGTTGTGGGCGAAAGCCCGTGGAAGTTCGAGTCTTCTCGACCGCACCAGGCAGATTTCTGAAAAGAAACGGATAAAAGCCTTCGGGCACCCCTCCCGGGAGACCGGAAGGCCGGTGCCTTTCGGCGTGTCTGCGTGGTGCGCGCAGGCGGCGTCAGGAGGCGCTGAGGGCGGTGTCCTGAACCGTTGCCACCTCGCGCGCGCGCGCTTCAAGCTGGTGGCGCACGATGGCGTAGCTCTGCTCGTTCCCGACATCGATGGCTTGCGTGCCGTCCGGCGTGATGACCGCCTCCACGCGGGCCTTCAGGCGACGCGAGGCGCGGGCAAGAGCGCCGCTGCGCGTCTCCAGCCCCAATGCCAGCAGGAGAAGCCCCAGAAGGCCCATGGCGCGGGCAATGCGCAAGGCCACCCGCACCGAGGCGCGGCGCCCCCGGAAGATCGTGGCGGCCCCCAGGAAGTCGGCGCTGCGCACGCCGTAGAGGTCACAGGGGGCCAGATGTCCGTCGCGCAAGGTCAGGTAATGTGGTGATCCGCTGGGGTGGACCGCCTCGACCGCCTCGCGCGGGGCGAGCGCGAGCGCGATGTCGGCGCTCTCCAGAGCCGTGACGAGCTGGTCGATGGTCTCGCCGCTCAGGAGCGCATGATCAGCGGTGGTGACGAGAAGCGGGCCATCCCAGCCTTGCGCGGCGGCGCGAATGCTCTGGGCAACATCCTCGCGCGCTTCGACGAGAGTGACCGCGCCCCGGCCGGGCAGGCGCGTGAGCACGTCCCAGACCGGATCGAAGGCCTCCTGCTCGATGCAGATGGCGAGGCTTCCGATCTTGGGGTGCTGCGCGCCGGTCTGCAGGACATGGGCGATCAGCGGTCGTCCGGCGAGTGGAATCAGGCTGCGGTGGCTGACGCCGAAGCGCTCGGACAGCGGGTCGGAAGACGGGCAGCGCTGCCCGGCCAGAACGATCAGGCGGACAGGGCCGGTCTCGGCCACCGTCGTCGGGTGTGGGGGATGGGAAGGCATGCCCGGCCCCTATGGCGCGGGCGTATGACAGCGGCGTGACCTGCTGAGCTGGCGGATCCGAGCGCCTGCGCGCGCTCAGTCCGGCTTCCAGCCGATCTCGGCACTGGTCGCGGCCTTGGGGATGTCGGTCAGGGCCTCGTTGATGGTGATGACTTCCCCTGCCGCCAGCTTGCGCGTGGGGGGCACGATTTCCTTTTCGTAGATGATCCGCTCGCGCGCGTCGCGCAGGACGACCAAGAGCGAGGGCACGTAGCGCGTCTCGCTGCCGATGTTGCCGATCGTGCCGCTGACGCTGAAGAAGTCGCTGCCATCGGCGAGGCGCTGGCGATCCTGACGCTTGCGCGGAAAGTCGAGTTGAAGATCGGGCTCGCCCTGCCGGAACGTCTCGTGCGGGGTGGGAATCCAGTTGGGCAGGCCGCCCCAGGCAATGGCGCCGGTCAGGCCCAGCGTTACCACCGCGAAGATCGAGGCCGCGTAGGTGCCGATCTTGGCCCAGTTGCGGCGGGGCTGGAAGGGCGGCGCGAAATCGAAGCTGGAGCTGCGCTCGTCGGCGTAGTGGACCGTGTTCTCGGTGTCGTCGTAGACCGCTGCCGGGGGCTTTCGCAGCGAAGCAGGCGTCGCCATCTCGGCGCGTTCCGCATCAGACCGGACCTTGGGCTTCGCGGCTGGCCTGGGGGCTGCGCGTGGTGCCGGGGCGGGTGCAGGAGCCGGTGTGGGCTCTGCGGCAACTGGCTCGGGGGCGGGCCGGGGAGGCGCAGCCTCGGGTTCCGGCGCGGGCTGCGGGTTCGGCGCAGGTGCCGGGGGCTGGGCAGCGGGAGGCGGTGCCGGGCGGGGCTGGGGAGCAGGCGCGGCCAGTTCCTCGGGGGAAGAGCCGTCCTGGTACCAGCTGTGCTTGCACTTGGCGCAGCGGACCGTGCGGCCTTCCACGCCGATGGCGTTATCCGGTACGGCGTAACGCGTAGAGCAGGCAGGGCAGGCGATAATCATATGAGTACCTCATAAGCACCATTCGCGCAGGGACGACAAGCACCCGACTTGTGGGTACGGGGCGTATTGCCCTTTTTTCCACATGGATTGCTCGCTATAGCGCGCGTGGCCGCATCTTTTCGGCCCTGCCAGGACTATTCACCAGAAGACGAATGACTGCCGAGGGCGAAATCATCCACTTCGACAATGTCGGGCTGCGCTATGGCACCGAACGCGAGGTGCTGAGCGACCTGACATTTACCCTATATGCAGGGCGCTTCTACTTCCTGACGGGCGCCAGCGGTGCGGGCAAGACGTCGCTGCTGAAACTTCTCTATCTCGCCCAGCGCCCTTCGCGCGGCGCGGTGCGCATGTTCGGCAACGATGCGATCACGCTCTCCCGCGCGAGCCTGCCCGCGCTGCGCCGCCGGATCGGCGTGGTCTTTCAGGACTTCCGGCTTGTCCCCCACCTTTCCGCCTTCGACAACGTGGCCCTGCCGCTGCGCGTGGCGGGCCATGGGGAGAAGGACATCGCGGGCCCCGTGCGCGACATCCTCGAATGGGTGGGGCTCTCCGAGCGGATCGACGCGGTGCCCGCCACGCTTTCGGGCGGGGAGCAGCAGCGCATCGCCATTGCCCGCGCGGTGATCGGGCGCCCCGCCGTCCTCGTCGCCGACGAGCCGACCGGCAACGTCGATCCCGAGATGGCGCTCAAGCTTCTGCGCCTGTTCGAGATGCTCAACCGCCAGGGCACGACCGTGGTGGTCGCCACCCACGATCTCGATCTCCTGCGCAAGGTGCCCGACAGCCTCATCATGCGCCTGGAGCGCGGGCGGCTGGCCGATCCGACCGGCGCGCTGCGCCATCCTCCGGCCCGTCGCACATGAGCGGAGCATGCGCATGAGCCGCGATGGGACGACACGGCGCGAGCGGCGCCTGGGCCCCTCGATGCTGCACGGTATGCGGCGTCTGGGCGGGGGCGGCGCCGAGCTGATCCCGCAGGGGCGCATGTCCGGGCCCATGCCCTGGGTAATCGCGATCATGGTCGCCCTGACCGCGATCGCGCTGGCCGCCGGGCTTTCCATCGGCAACGCGGTCTCGGCCGCGAAAGCCGAGATCGAGGGCGGCGTCACCATCCAGATCATCGAGCCGCGCGAGGATACCCGCGACCGGCAGACGCGCGATGTGGCGAAGGCCGTGCAGCAGCTTCCCGGCGTCAGCGGCCTGCGCATCGTGCCGCGCGAGGAACTCGACAGCCTGATCGAGCCCTGGCTGGGCAGCGGTATCGCCGAGGCGACCGGCTCGGCCATTCCTGTCCCTGCGCTGATCGACGTGCGCCTCGCCACTGGCGCGACGCCGCAGCGGGTCGAGACGATCCGCACCGCCGCGCGCAAGGTGACGCAGGCGGCCCGCGTCGATGCCCAGTCGAGCTGGCTGCGCCCGGTGTTCGAGGCGATGGTCTCGCTCCAGATCCTCGCCATCGCGCTCGTCGCGCTGCTCACCCTGGCGCTGGCCGCCGCGGTGCTTCTCGCGGCGCGTTCGGCGCTCGGCGCCAACCGCGACGTGATCGAGATCGTCCATCTCCTCGGCGGAACCGACAAGCAGGTGGCGCGCGTGTTCCAGCGTTCGATCGGCTTTGATGCCGCGGGCGGCGGCGCCGTCGGGCTGGCGCTGGCGCTGGTCGTCATCGTGCTCCTGGCCCGCCGATTCGAGGGGCTGGGGGCAGGCCTTGTCGACAACGGCGCGCTGGTCTGGAGCGACTGGCTGCTGCTCGCGCTGGTACCGATCCTCGCCACGCTTCTCGCCATGATCACGGCCCGTTTCACCGTGCTTCACGCCCTGCGCAAGATGCTCTAGGGCAAAGAGCACTGGTACACGCGGGCAAGTGTCGCCATAAGGCCCGCGAAAGCATTCTTCCGCTATTTCCAACAAGGTCATGTTTCGTCGCACCGCCGCCTTTGTCGTGCTTGTCTGGTTCTTCGGCTTCGTCTGGTTCGCCGTGACGCTGCCCGGGCCGATGGCGGGTGCGCTCAAGAGCGACGCGATCATCGTGCTGACGGGCAGCAAGGGGCGCATCGAACATGCGCTCGAGGTGCTGGAGAAGGGCGCTGCGCCGCGCCTGTTCGTCTCCGGCGTCGATCCCGAGGTGCGCCCGGTCGAGTTCGCGGCCGAGTTCAAGGTGCCTGCGCGCACCATGGCGTGCTGCGTGGACCTGGGTTTCGAGGCCTATGACACCCGCTCGAACGGGGTAGAGACCGCGCGCTGGGTGGAGCGGCACAAGGTGCGCACGATCCGCCTGGTGACGGCCGACTGGCACATGCGCCGCGCCGAACTGGAATTGCTGCGCGAACTGCCCGAGGGCGTCGAGGTGCGGCGCGATGCGGTTCGCTCGCGCCCCAGCTTCAGCGCCCTGTTCCTCGAATATCACAAGCTCCTCTGGCGCCTCGCCAGCAACCTGTGGGAGCAATGGAGCCCGTGATGGAGACCCGTTTCGCAGACGTCGTGCGCAGCCTTGCGTTCTACGCCATCTTCTATCCCGGCTCGGTGATCATGGTTTTCCTGGCCCTGCCGTTCGCGGCGCTGGGTGAGCGCCAGATCTGGCTGCTGGCGTACAGCTGGAGCGCCTTTCACCGCTTCTGCTGCCGCTGGCTGCTGGGCATCCGGGTGGAGATAAAGGGGGAATTTCCCGAAGACGGCGTGCTGGTGGCGATGCGCCACGAGAGCTTCTTCGAGGCGATCGAACTGCCGTTGCTGACGCCCTGGCCCACACCTTTCCCCAAGTCCGAACTTCTCAAGATTCCGGGGTGGGGCTGGGCTCTCTCGCGCTTTGGAGTGGTCGCGGTCGAACGCGCGGGCGGCGCGGCCTCGCTGCGCCGGATGATCTCGACCGCGCGCGGGTTCGCGGCCAGGGGGCGTCAGCTGGTGATCTTCCCGGAAGGCACGCGCATGCCGACCGGCGCCACCGCGCAGCTGCGTTCGGGCTTTGCCGGAACCTACAAGATGCTCGGCCTTCCGGTCGTGCCGGTCGCGGTCGACAGCGGGCGGCTCTACCACCGCGTCTGGAAGAAGGCGGGAACGATCACCTATACGCTGGGCGAACGCATCGAGCCGGGCCTGCCCCGAGCCGAGATCGAGGCGCGCGTTGGCGCGGCGATCACCACGCATCACTAAGGGGTGCATGAAGTTTTCCGAGGGCAATCGCCCTCGGGCTCCCCAAACTGTCGAGCTCACCTTCCGCGCGCCACGGTGGCGGACAGCGGTGAGGTCGCCAATTCCGGGGTCAAGGGGCGATGGCCCCTTGAATCACTCCTTCATGGTCCTTCCGGCGGCGGAGCTTCGGCCTCCCGCTCGATCCTCCGGCGTGCCTCCTCCAGCGTCCGCTCGCCCTGAAAGCGCAGGCCCTCGCTGTCGAGCTGGATATCGAGCGGCAACCCGTTTAGGTCGGTGGTGATGATTGCGGTTCCATCCTCGATGCGCAGGCGGTTGCCTTCGCCCAGTGGCAGGCCGCCGTCGGGAATCTGGTCGAGCCCTTCGATGTCGAGTGGCTGCACCGGGCCTTCGGGGCGGGGTTTGGGCGCTGCGGGAGCGGCGCGCTCGCCCAGCGCCTGCTGCATGAAGCTGCGCCAGATGCGCGCGGGGGTCGAGCCGCCCGACACGCGCCCGAGCGGGGAATTGTCGTCGTTGCCGACCCACACGCCCACCACGTAATCGCCCGCATAGCCCACGAACAGCGCGTCGCGGTTTTCCTGGCTCGTGCCGGTCTTGCCATAGTTGGGCGAGCGCAGCATTGCCGCGCGCCCCGTTCCCCGGTTGACCGCGGCGCGCAGCATCTTCTCCATCGCCGCGTGCTGCGACTTGGAGAGGCTGTGCTTGCCATCGAGCAGGCGCGCGAACCAGCCCTTCTCCTCGACCGGGAAGGCGCGCGGTTCGACCGGGAAGCTGTTGGCGGCAACGCCGGCATAGGCGGCCGTCAGTTCGATCAGCGGCATCGTCGCGGTCCCCAGCGCCAGGCTGGGATCGCCTTCGGGGAGGTCTTCCGTGACGCCCAGGCGCCGGGCGGTCTTGATCACCTTCTCATCGCCCACCTGCTGGAACAGGCGCACGGCCGCGACATTGCTCGACCGTGCGAAGGCGTCCTCCAGCGTGATCGTGGGCGAGTAGTGCCCCCCTGAGTTCTTGGGGCGGTAGCCGCCGGTTTCGATGGCCGCGTTCGAGATCGTGTCCTCGGGGCTCCAGCCGTCCTGGAGCGCGGCAAGATAGACGAACAGCTTGAAGGTGGAGCCGGGCTGCCGTTTGGCCTGCGTCGCGCGGTTGAACGGGCTCTTGGCGTAGTCCTTGCCCCCGATCATGGCGACGACCTCGCCATTCCGGCGCATGGCAACAAGCGCAACCTGCGCCGAGCCCAGTGCGGCGCCGTCAATGGCGCGCCGGGCGGCCCGTTGCAGGCGCGCATCGAGCGTCGTCGTCAGGGTCTGCGCGGCGTAGCCTTGTTCGGTCATGCTGCGCGCCTGGGGCAGCGCCCAGTCGGCGAAGTAGGTGCCGGTGGGAAGGTCGTTGCCGTCGCGCACGTCGAGCGGGGGAGGGGGAATGGCGGCAGCTTCCTCGCGCGTCATGTAACCGGCATCGACCATCGCGGCGAGGACCACGCGCATGCGCTTTTCCGCGGCCTCGTAGTGATTGGTGGGCGCAAGGCTCGAGGGCGCCTTCATCAGCCCGGCCAGCATCGCCGCCTGCCCGGGGAGCAGGCGTTCGGGGCGGCGGTGGAAGTAGTGCATCGAGGCCGCGCGCAGGCCATAGGTGTTGTCGCCGTAATAGGCGTTCGAAAGGTAGCGCTCGAGGATCTCGTCCTTGCTCAGCCAGGCCTCCAGCCAGAACGCGATGAGCGCCTCGCGCGCCTTGCGCGTCAGGCTCTGTTCGGGGGAGAGGAAGGTGAACTTGGCGAGCTGCTGGGTGATCGTGCTGCCGCCCTGCGTGGTCCCGGTGGTGAGGTTGGTCCAGGCCGCGCGCGCGATGCCGTAGGGGTCGATCCCCCAGTGCTCGTAGAAGCGCCGGTCCTCGGTCGCGATGAAGGCCTGCTTGACGTGGTCGGGCAGGTCGGCGGCCTTCACGGGCGCCGCGACGATCGCCCCGTTGCGCGCGATCGGTGTGCCGTCGGCGGCCAGCAGCGTGATCTGCGGGGGCGAGACGGGCTGGAGCGACTTGGAGAGCGGCGCGGTAAAGGCCAGCCAGCCGATCAGGAGCAGGAAGGCAAAGAGGATGGCGGCGGCCCCGCGCGAAATCCACCACCAGCGCGAACGCCCGGCGCGCGGCGTTTCGGGCGCAGCTTCGACGCCCGGGGCATTGTCGGAAAGAGGCTGGGTGTCCGTGACCGGCTCAGTCGGTTCGGGAGCGCGCTTGAATCTGAACATGGCCTCGTCACGAATACACGATCGGGCGTGCAGGCGCACCACCTCGTCTCGCGCGATACCGTGG
Organism: Novosphingobium mangrovi; assembly: GCF_022818885.1. NCBI lineage: Bacteria > Pseudomonadati > Pseudomonadota > Alphaproteobacteria > Sphingomonadales > Sphingomonadaceae > Novosphingobium > Novosphingobium mangrovi. Next base: position 52,281 of record NZ_JALHAT010000031.1, read on the forward strand.
AGAACCTTTCGCGCAGCCGAACAGCCCCTCTTCGCAAGAGAGCTTGACGCCCTCGCAAAATGGCGTAATGGGCACCTCTTCTGCGGCGCACCAGCGCCTGCGGGCGGTTAGCTCAGTTGGTAGAGCATCTCGTTTACACCGAGAGGGTCGGGGGTTCGAGCCCCTCACCGCCCACCATTTTTCAGTCCATTGACGTTCGCATTCGTCTGGACATCCCCCGGAAAACCTAGATATTCAGCCTCTATCTGGCCAGAGGCGTTCAGCCGCGTTCGCTCAGAGCCAGCCCTAAATGGGGGTATGATGTGGGGTATCTTGAAAATGCCCCCACAAGATACCCCCACCTAACAAGGGGTATCCTGGCCATGCCGCTTACCGATGTTGCAATCCGGAACGCCAAGCCTCGAAGCAAGCCTTACAAGATGGGCGATGCGGGCGGGCTGTTCCTGTTGATCACTCCGGCAGGAGGAAAGCTCTGGCGCGTCAAGTTTCGTGTCGCCGGGAAGGAAAAGCTTCTGTCACTTGGAGGCTGGCCGGAATTGAGCCTGGCCAATGCGCGCAAGGAACGGGACAAGGCGCGGGAAGCGCTAGCGGCTGGAGATGATCCGGCACGGCAAAAGCAGCAAGCCAAGCATCTGGCCAAGGTCGCTGCGGCCAATAGCTTCGGAGAGATTGCGCAAGAGTTCATAGACAAGCGCAGGCGTGAAGGGATGAGCGCGTCCACTGCCGAAAAGAGCGAATACTACATCAAGCGCATGGGCCCCATGATTGCCCGAATGCCTATCGCTGAGATCAATGCGCCAGATTTGTTGGCCGTGCTGCGTCGGATCGAAGCAACAGGCAATTACGAGACCGCGCGGCGGGTACTTCAATTGGCTGGCCGCGTTTTCCGCTATGCCGTAGCAACGGCGCGTCTAACGTCAGATCCCAGCCGCGATCTACGCGGTGCCCTCACTGCGCCGCAGCCCAAGCATTATGGCGCAATCATTGAGGCGAAGCGGGTGGGCGAGCTCCTACGTGCCATCGACGGTTACGAAGGGCAGTCGCTGACTAAATTCGCGATGCAGTTGTCCGCTCACGTCTTTGTTCGGCCTGGAGAGCTTCGCCATGCCGAGTGGAACGAAATCGATCTTGATGGGGCATTGTGGATCATTCCCGCAGAGAAGATGAAAATGCGCCGGGCGCATCAAGTGCCATTGTCGCGGCAATCAGTGGCTTTGTTCCGACAGCTTCACGCGATTACCGGGCCGGTTGGCTACGTCTTTCCTTCCATCCGCACCCGTGCCCGGCCGATGAGCGAAAATACCGTCAATGCAGGGCTGCGGAGGCTGGGGTTTTCAGGCGACGAAATGACCGCTCATGGTTTCCGCGCAATGGCGTCGACACTGTTGAACGAAAGCGGCAAGTGGAGCCCTGATGCGATTGAACGCGCGCTGGCGCATGGTGATGCTGACCGTGTGCGTGCGGCCTATCACCGCGGCGCACATTGGAAAGAGCGTGTGGAGATGGCGCAATGGTGGAGCGACCATCTCGACAACCTGCGCAACGGTGCTGATGTTGTTCAGCTCAATCGTGTTGGAGGGACGTGAGCAGGCACTTCTTGATACCTTGGCGAGGGCATGAACGTTCGGGCTATGTCCCTTGAAACGATAAATGGGTTCTCTTCGCTAACGGTTCGCCCGGTCGTCGGCGCCAGTGGTGAGGGGTAGGGAGCCACACGCGCGCTGCATTCCGAGGCAGTCGTGCCAAGCGCCATGCCAGCTGTGTTGGATAGGGGGGTGGTCAAAAGTCTAGAGCCGTGCCTGGGGTAGGACCGCAGTCTCTCCCATCGGCAGATTTTATTTTCGACCGGTGAATTTCCCGGGCGAGCAGCGCAGCATGGAGAGGGCACGCTCGCGTGGAGAGCTCATCCGGTCTGTTGGGTGGCCGCCAATCCAAACGCGGCGCAGCCTTGTCGCGACGCCCCTTCCTGCTCAATCCGGGCACGCCTACGAAGTCGGTTTGCGATCAGGCACCGAGAGGCGGTTTTCGACGGATTATTTTGCCATTGTTCGGACGGCTTCTGGAGCGCTATGTTTTACAAGGGAACGTTGGGAACATGGGAACACGCTATCTCAAACAAGCAGAAATCGTTCCTTCCAGAGACGGCAAGCCTGTTCCCACGCCCCGTGGCTGCTTTGGGAACATGGGAACAGAAATTGGCGACAAAATCCGCGCGCGTGTGGCTCCCCCTTGCCCCCCCCTCCAGCCCGTGAGCAGCGGTAATGCCAAACAAGAACAAGGCTGATCTCGGTGAATGGGAAGGCCCGGCCTCTTTCGAGCCGGATCCAGAACATGTGGGGCCTGCAATGATGGCTCATCATGCCTTGTCGGGTGCGTTGAGCGGAGGTCAGGAGAGAGCTGCCGAAACTGTGGCCTGGGCGGCCAAGCTCATCGCATCGCAGCTCCAGGCCCCCGGAATGGACGACAGCAATGGATTGCCATCCGTCGCAGCGTCGGTGGCAATCGATGATGCGAGGATGCTCTTGGAGATGGTTGCAGAGCTATTCTGTGACGATGCCGTGCTACCTGACGAATCCGCGGTGTTCATATACTCCGCTGAATTGAAACGAGCCCGTGGCCGCCCAGCTCGGCCACAATCTGGTCTTGAGAAGCTTGGCTGGTGGTATGTCGCGAAAGAAGTCGAAGAGCTGATCGAGCAGGATGGGGACTTGCTGAAAGTTGCAGTCGGCAAGGTTGCGAAGCGATTGGGCTTGAACGATTCTACGGTAGCCGGTTGGTACCGGAAAAGACGCGCCCAGATCGAACAATCCCCACGTCGGCCGAGGCGTGAACGTAATTCGGACAATTAGGTTCAGGCAGAATTTGTAGCAGGCTGCAAATCTGTGCGTATTGATCCGGACTCCCACAAACAAGGGAGTTCGAGAATGAACGATACCCCGTCTGGCGCGCCTCTCGCCTATTCGATCAAAGAGGCTTGCCGCGCCACGTCGCTGGGGCGCACACGGCTCTATCAATTGATTGCTGCCGGGCAGCTGGATGCCGTCAAGATCGGTAACCGCACGCTGATCCCCGCCCGTGCCCTGCACAAGCTGCTGGAGGGCGCTCGATGATCGGCGAGAGCTCAGCTGTGCGTTTTGGCAGGATAGATTTCGGTCGGGTCAACCGCGCGGCACTGGCCAACGCGGTTGCGGTCGTGCGCGGCTTGCTGCCGGGAGGTCGCTTGGAGGGAAACGAGTACGTTGCCCGCAACCCGCTGCGCCCTGACAGGCGGCTTGGCAGCTTCAAGGTCAATGTCGCGACCGGGCGATGGGCTGATTTCGCCACGGGCGATGGCGGCGGCGACCTGGTAAGCCTTGCCGCGTTCGTGTCAGGCCTGCCTCAGCGAACAGCGGCCATCAGGCTGGCCGAAGTCATGGGAGTTTCCCCATGGGCGTGAACAACCGGACCGATGATCCATTCGCCAATGTCTCCAGGACTATCGCGACTGGTGGCGATCTACCAGCCGGGGACGTGCCGGCCATGAAACGCGGGAGCGTGCCCAGGCCCAAGGGCGAATGGGTATGCCCGGTGCCTGCTGATGCACCGGAAGCCCGAACTTCGCACAACCGCCATGGGAGGCCTTCCGCATCATGGCCTTATTGCGATGCAGAGGGCCGACTGATTCATTGGATCTGCCGTTTCGACAAGCCGGACGGGTCAAAGGAAATCCTGCCGCAAACGCTTTGGCGCGACGCCGGGCGGCTGAGCTGGCGCTGGGGTGCGCCTCCGGTCCCACGCCCGCTCTATGGGCTGGATCGGCTTGCTCTGGCTCCAACTGCGCCTGTACTCATTGTTGAGGGTGAAAAGGCAGCAGACGCAGCCGCGAGCCTGTTCTCAGGCTTCGCAGTCGTGTCCTGGTCTGGCGGATCAAAAGCCGTCAACAAGGCCGATTGGGCGCCACTGGCAGGACGCAAGGTGGCGATCCTGCCCGATGCCGACACGCCGGGACGCGAAGCGGCACAAGCTATTCACAAAGCGGCTTTGGCGGCTGGCGCAGAGGGTGCGGCTATTGTCCAGCTTCCCGCCTCGCTGCCAGCCGCATGGGATTGCGCCGATCCATTCCCGCCTGGCTTTGCCCCAGCCGACATGCTGGCCCTGATAGGAGATGCGCTGGAGGTCGCCAGCTCCGGCCAACTGGAAATGCCCCCGGGCTACACGTTTGATGACGGTGGCCTGTACTGGCTGGAACCGGGCAAGGATGGTGCAGAAGCGCGGGCCGTGCGCCTGTCCGATCCGTTCGACGTCATGGGCGAGGCGCGTGACGGTGAAGGGGGTGATTGGGGTTTGCTGATCCGGTTTCGGGACCGCGACGGCGTGGAGAAGCGCAAGACCGTCAAGCGAGCGGCCCTTGCGTGCGATGCAGGCGCGGTGCGGGCTGAGCTGGCGGCCGCGGGAATGCTGATCCTGTCCGCGACAGGCCAGGGTGATCGGTTCATTCGCTTCCTGCGGGCGGTGACACATAGCGCCCGGCTGACACTGGCGGAACGGACCGGCTGGGTGGATCGCAGCCGCTTTGTCTTGCCCCATGCCGTCATTGCGCCGCCGGGCGCAGAGCCGGTGCACTTCGATGGGGCCGCATCAGCCCTGCACTATCGTAAGTGCGGCAGTCTCGGCGGTTGGCAGCGCGACATGGCTGCACTTGCGCCGGGCAATAGCCGGTTGACCTTCGCCATTTCACTGGCTTTCGTCGGACCGATCATGCGCTGGCTTGATATGGAGGGGGGCGGCTTTCACTTCCGCGGATCGTCCAGCACCGGCAAGACGTCGCTCGCCATGGCGGCGGGCAGCGTGTGGGGCGGAGGCGGTTCGCTGGGCTTTGCGTCAAGCTGGCGGGCGACCGGCAATGCCCTGGAGGGCGTTGCCCATGGTCATACCGAAACACTGCTGATCCTGGATGAGCTGGCCCTTGTCGATCCGCAGGAGGCAGGCAGCGCTGCTTATGCGCTCGCCAGCGGCCAGGGGAAGGCACGGGCGCAGCAGAGCGGGGCCTTGCGCCGCCGTGCCGAGTGGCGTGTGATGGTATGCAGCACAGGCGAAATTGGTCTTGCCGATCACATGCGCGCCGCCAAGCGAGGCGAACGCACAATGGCGGGGCAGGAGTTGCGCTTGCTCGACCTGCCAGCCGACGCCGGGGCGGGCTTTGGCGCCTGGGAGGCTCTGCACCACATGGCCAGCCCAGCCGCCTTTTCCGATGCGATCAAGGCGGTCTGTGCCACGCATTATGGCCATGCGGGGCCAGCCTTCATTCGCGGGCTTGTGACTGATCCTGCTTATTGGGAGCGCGAGGTTAAGCGGCTGGCCAAGGCTTTCGCCGAGAAGGCCAGGCAAGAGGGGGATAGCGGGCAGGTGCACCGCGGCGCTTTGCGCTTCGCGGCCGTCGCAGCGGCTGGCGAAATGGCAACAGCGCTTGGCATCGTGCCGTGGCGAGCGGGTGAGGCCGAGATGGCGGCACTGGCCTGTTTCAATGCCTGGGCGGCAGGCTTCGGACGCACGGGCCTGCGAGAGCATCGGCAGATCCTGGAACGGGTGCGCAACGCCATACAGGCCGGGCAATCACGCTTTGGGAGTGTTCCCAGAGCGAAGGAGCATTCGTCATACGGGGGCGGCTCAGACGATGATGGCGCGACCATCAGCAACCGGGAGGGCGAAGCACGTTCGCTTACAACGTTGGGCTATCTTCATGACATTGAGCCAGGCAAGTCCTGCTACCTGTTTCACGACAGCGGCTGGAATGAGGTCCTCACTGGCTGCGATCCAAGGGAAGCCGCCTCCGTCCTGCAGGAACATGGGTTCCTGGTTCCCGGTGACGGCGGACGGCCCAAGCGTAAACAGCGTGTCGGGCGTCAAAGCCTGCGCTTCTACACGGTGCGTGCCACCATTCTGGAATGGGACGCGAGCGACCTGGGCAAGCCTGACGAGCGCGGGCCCGCGTCCGATAGTGCGTCTGACAGGGCGGGGCCATGGCCGAGTGAGGCAGCTCCAGCCACGCCGGATAGGAGCGGCCTTGATCCTTTTGACGCTGATCCCGATTGTTGGTGAATGCCTCGATCGGAGCGGCAAAAAACTGCTGCGTAGGAGAAGGGCGCAGGATAGGATAGCTGCCGCTCACGCGATGTCGGTTGCCGACCCTTCTCAGTCACTCAGCCGCCGATTTCGCGTTCCCAGGTGCGGACGTTCCGCTTGTCTTGTCGGAGCGCGCATGCCGGGCCGGTTGCGGAAGGTTGAGTTTGGAGCGGGAAGCGACGATAACTGCTGTTGGGGGCGGTGACTTAACAATTCAGTTGGGACGAGATTTCGCGTTTCACAGCTTGAATCAATGGGGCATACGCCAAAGTGGCTTAAGGGGTTGCAAAGTAATAAGAAAAATCCCACTTTCCTCTCTGGGCAAGGGCGCGAGGGATGATTGATGACTGCAACGATCTACAAGCCGATTTTGTTTTCTACGTACTTTGGCGTAGATCCGGACGTATTAAATGATGCCGGGTTTCTGGACCCATTCACAAACATCGACACACCGCTCTTTGTTGATCCGGTGTTGCTTGAGAAGTCCAATGTCGAGCTGATAAGAACTTCCGCAATCGCTCGTTTCCGCGAGCACTTTTCAAGATATGTCCGGCTTTTAGCCCTGTCTAAGAATGAGGGTGATCCGGCATGGAAAGCAGCCGCGAAGTTGCTTGACCTCGATGAGCCGCCGGAAAATGGACTAGGGTTTGGAGGTAGTGGTAGGTCTGGAAGTTCGCGACCGGAAGACATTCAGGTTGCAATCTTGCGGACGACCAAGTTGATCATTGCCTTGGGGGCTGATGACCCAGAAATGATATCATTGATGGGCTTCTTCGAGGAGGGGGTCGGACCTGACACAATTAGTGATTTTACGACCCGAGTAATTATGCCGGAGTTGTTGCAGCTCACCAAGCAATTTTGCGACGCCAACAATGTGCCTGTACGGCCGATGCCCGGTGCCAATGGAGGAGAGCTTCCCTGCGTTGTGGACGCAAATGGCCGAGAGAGGTTTATGGTTCTCGTCCCTCGGGATATCGTTCGCGATCTGCCACTGGCGAACGATTGGTCTGATCTGGAAGATGCTGTTAATGCGAACCAAGAGGTACGGGATCGTGTCAACGCCTTGCTTGGTCAGGTCGCCTCGAACACCGTCGAGGATCGAAAGTCCGCTACCAAGGCTGCTGCGCTAGCCGATAAGGATACCTTCGAAGCATTCTTGGCAGCGGTTAAGGCACACGCGGATAATTACGATCCAAACGATGACATGTTCGCTTACTTTAAGCTCAAAGACATCGTTGCGCATGGCTTTCCCGACCTTCCCGGTGATGGCGGTTATGATCTAAGCAAGGGGCCCGATGAGGTTTATCGCCTTGTGATCGACACAATTGAGTTTTTTGCTCACCATGTCGAAAGGGGCAATCTCTGGGAGGAGCTTTGGATTGATGGAAAGCCCAAGCGTGAGCGTGCGGCGCAGTTGATCTACTTTGCAATCGCAGATGCGTACTGCAGGGCAAACAATGTGGACATTTCGCCAGAGGCCCATATGGGCGGAGGGCCGATCGATTTCAAATTTTCGGTCGGATACGACGTCCGCGTCCTTGTCGAAATGAAGCGCTCAGGGGGGCAGGTGAAGCATGGTTATGAGAAGCAGCTAGAGATATATCTTGATGCCGCTCGAACCAATCTAGGCGTCTTTGTGATCATGGATTTTGGTGACTTGGGCCGTAAGCTGGATGCTATCAACGAAATACGTCAGGCTCGTATTGATACTGGTGAGCGCGCTTCGAAGATCATCGTGATTGATTCAACGCAAAAGGCTTCTGCCAGCAAGCGCATCTGATTGGCCTCCATACCGCACCGATTTGCTCCCAGGCATTCTTCGTGAAGCCACTGGCGTACCTGTAATCCAGCGGCAGGAAATGAAGCCGAGAGATGACCAGCAAAGCCCCTTAAGACGTCCAGTTTCCACCCCTCTTCAGCGCCGAGCGCTCAGGTCGGCGCGGGAGACCGGACCGGCAGGTTTCTGGAGCATCAAATTGGCTCCTGAACGACCAACTAGGGCGCCTGGCGGACCTACTGTCAACGTCACGATAAGATTCCCCGGTTGTGTCGAGGTGAGATTCCCCACTTTGCGGCTGCCGGAAATCACCCGGCGTGCAGATCGGCGGCTCCATTTTTCGGTGGCCGCCCGCGCCGGCGTGGTGGCGCAGGCGTGGGCGGGGTGATGACGGCCTTTGACCGGAAGTGCTTGGGCAGCAGACGGACACGCGTCCGACAACGTGGAGCCTTTCTCCGTCCGCCTACCTATGCAGCCGCTGCAGTCGGCGGCGGCTGCAACAGTGACCGTAATCCCTCCTCGATGCCTGGCCATTCTTGGTCGAGGTCGATCGTCACGATCCGCACAGCATGGCCTTGGATCTGGTATTGCGCATCTACCCTGTGATTGACTGCAGGGTACAGCAGCATCCCTTCCACTCCCGCGAACTCAGGACCAATTGCTTCGGCATTCTTAAGGTAGGAAAACAGCTGATAGAGGTTTTCGGAGCGGAAGGTTTTCGAACCAAACCGCTCCTGGAGCGCATCGCGATAGTACTTTGTGTCGATGATAATCCGTCGTGTAGGAGAGCTCAGAAAGATGTCGGTCCGCATCTGTGGCAAAACGATGGTCTGATCACGCGAGATAGGAATAGCATCCCAGCGGAGCTGCAAAGGCGAAACGCGGAATGCTGTTTGCTCGGTGCGGTAGAAGTTGCGGACGAAGCTCTCGAAAACGAGCGCCATTTTTCGTTCATCACGCAAGATATCTTGAAACTGAAATCCGTTGCCATCGGCATTCGGTAGCATTAAATCAAAGGCAAGCCGGCACACGCGCAGAAGGAAGTCATAGTAGGCGTTGTTGCGATGGAGCTGAACGCGCGCGAAGTCTGCCCCCGTTAGGCGCATGTCGGTCACATCGCGCAAAGTTCTGGATGCAGCACGTAGCTCGTGTGCAAGATCGGGTTCAAGACTGCGAACGCCAGCGAGCCGAAGCATGCTCGCTTTGATGATCCGATTGTGTAGAACATCGTGGCTGAGCTCATCGAACTCGCATGCAAGTCGGCGAATGCGCTGAGCCTGAAGAGACAAGCTGGCATCAATCTCGATGCGCCCCCTGACGGTCGCGAGCTCTTCCACCTTAGGTTGGTAGCCTCGATCGAGGCCACGACGTATCAGATTTCGGACGCCCGCAAGCAGCACCCGAGCTAGCAGATTAGGTAGGTCAGGGCTGGGCTCGGCGCCGACATCGGTCGCCTTTGCCTGCTCAAAGCGGTCCCAGGCATAACAGAACATGTAATAGATATTGGCGATGGGTATCCGCGGATCTGACATGGCGTTAGCCCAATAACCGTTCGGTCCAAGTCTCAACATTGGCCGGCGCATCAAACCAATATTCCCTGAGCAGCGGCAGGATTTCCGTGGTGATGACGCGCCGATACCATTCCGCACCAGTCTCACCGTCGGCTAGGCCAGAACAAAAGAAACTGTGACCGATCGCAAAACCGGGGCCCAGATTGGCAACGTCGTCGATGACAGCTGAATTAAGCGCGCCCACACGGTCGCGGATTATACGGACAATCTCTGTTGGCACTCCCGATGCGACAAGCTGCGTCTCAAACTTTTGCGTGTCGATCCGTGGTGGCAGGTCGATGAATGCAAACCGGCGACGCAGTGCATAGTCGACAACCGCAAGCGATCGATCGGCAGTATTCATTAAGCCGAGGAGGAACACGTTGTCGGGGACATGAAAGAGAGTGTCATCGTAAGCGAGAGGCACTGCCCAGTCGGCTTGCCGCTTATCGGGCTCGATGAGCAGCATGAGCTCGCCCAAAATTCGGCTCAAATTGCCGCGATTGATTTCGTCGATAATGAAAACGAACCGTTTGCCTGGATGGGCCATCGCTTGTTTACAGAAGGCGACAAACTTACCCTGGCGAAGCGAAAATCCTTCTTCGGAGGGGCGATATCCCTGAACGAAATCTTCGTACGAATAAGATTGGTGGAATTGGACAAATCCGACCCGGCGCGGATCGGCCGCCTCAATAAGCGCATAAGCCAGGCGCTTTGCTGCAAAGGACTTGCCAACACCGGGCGGGCCTTGCAGCACGAGGTTCTTTTTCGTCTTCCATAGAAGGAGGAGTTGCTCTGCCTCTTCGCGCTCAAGAAATAGATCCTTTAGCGCATCATTGAGACTGAAAGCAGGCGCTTCCGCGACATCCTGATCGACTTCGGCTGGCTCCTCTACTGCGTTGTCCTTTGACACCACTATACGTTGGTAGGCTTCTACCAAATCCGCGAGCAGTGCTGTGACTTGCTCGTCATTGGGCAGCTCATCGCTAGCAAGTGAGGCATGCGCGATTGTCCCGACTTCATAATTGCGCGCTGCGTTTGTACCTGACTTAAGATCAATCGTGTTATCGAGCTCGAATGGCTCAGATAGCAAATCCGCAATTTGCGGACGGGTTGCTGCGGCTACCTTCACCATTTCCTCGGCAGCACCGCGCTGTCCGAACGAATTGACCAGGTCGGTCATGCCCTGATTTAGCGTGAGATAGGTGACCGACAGATCCTCGGCGACAAGAAATACGATGTAGATGCCGCGCTGGGTAGAGTTGGTGAGCCGATCGTCGAGGATCGCAATCCAAGGTGTGTTGGTCCAACCGCCCTGGCCAACGCTTGCCCTAACCTTCAGATTCTTGTGCGCGGCGATCAGCGGGCAAGTTTCGAGCCATGCCTCTAAGGCGCGCTTAGCCTCGCCCATCTCGCCAGCAGTGGTGAACTGTGAGGTGCGGCTGGCTTCAAAGGCTTTAAGGAATGCGGTCAGCACAGATGCGAAACTGGGGCGATCACCCGCTTGTGTTTCCACCCCGCCTGATGGCTTCCAGCGCGTTTTCAGGTCATCAAGATAGTAATCGACCGGTGCGCCTTTGGCGTCCTCGAGGTCTCTGCGAAGATCAAATAGCGCTCGATCGAGCTCAGGAACGCTTCGCTTCCTCCAGTGACGTCTATCCTCGTCCGTGAAACTCGCGAGAATGGCTTCCTTATCGCCCCGCGAGCTGATCCGCTCAAATTCGTCCGGGAAGAACAAATGGGGTAATATATTTAGCAGTTGGCGATTGTTGGCGCCCTCTTGCTCATCCAGCCATTCAACGAATTTTTGCCCGTCCTCGAGAATGTTGCGCTGTCGATCTGACGGAAGTGCCCTTATCATCCGCAAACTTGTGATTAGGAAGACGAGCTCGCGCCATCGATGCGTATTGTATGCGGTGCCGGCCGAGCCAATGCCTCCTAGGACGTTATCGGCAAGGTATGGCTCCGTCGCCGACAAGGCATTGCCGGACCATGACCAGACTTCAGTTACGTTCTCTCTCTTTTTCGGGGCGCCGATGTTGGATGGGAAAAGACTCAGAAGCCACAAGAGCTCTGCCATCAATCGCAAGGCAGAGGGCGTTGCACCGACGAGCTGGGTTCTTAGCTTGTCCAGAAAATTAGCGCCTCCCTCGTCGGGGTTCTGGACAAATTTTTCGTCGAGTTCGTCGAGGTTTTCGACTGTCCAAAGCGCTTCGCCTGGAGAAAAGAGGCTCTCTTCTTTGATCAGCGAGCGCTGACGGCAGGCATCAGCTGCTTCGTACAGGCGTGCAGTCTCGTGGTGTGGATTGAATTTCGACATCCGCGCTGTGCCCCCAATGCCTCTTCGCTACGCGATCGTTCCCTGCACGTGTGTTACGATACTCTAATCTACGCAAGGATTTATCTGTTTATCTCATGGCGTTTTGCACATCGGGAAACCAAGCAAGGCAACCGTGTCCGTCGCCAGAACATTTGGCGCAACTCGCGGCGTAAATTAGCGGAGTGTCAGTGCCAGACAATATGCGGGTCATCACACGAGGACCGAGATACGCAGGCTCATTCGTTCAAGCAACCCTTCCTGGACCAGGTTTGTGCCGGCTGCGGCGGCCGAATTGCTAGTTGACCAAATGTGGGAACGCTTCGAAGTTGCATAGTCGAGAAGCTCCTCCCGGCGCGAAACGGGCGGCAACCAAACCTCGGGGCATTTTGCGCTCAGCGGCAGAGCAAAGCACTCAACTATAGCATCGTCGCATACGTTTTAGGGGCTGCTTTGCTCAATTCAGCTTTCACAAGCTGCCCGTCCGCTTGCGGTCCACTTTTTGCTCGTCTGCGATGCCGTTCGACACATCGATAGGCAACGGCAGGAAAGTCCCAAGTACAGTCGCAAGCCTTCCTTTGCAGGCGATCTATCGTCTGGCTTGTTCCCGCACGTCGAAGCAAGGGAACAGGCTCTGCGAAGCCTGGGAACACAAGTTATGGTTACGTAGCAAGGTGTTGTGAGCCCTGTTCCCAATCTCCCATTGTTCCCTTCGTTTATGTATCAGACCTTCAATGTGGTGGCTTCGGCCTTTGACGGGCGTCGGCGCCACTTCATGGATTTGGGGGTATGAATGGGGGTGCTTTGCGCATTGTGATTACAGAAATCGTTATTTCATAATAATTTGATGTTAGAATTCGAGCCCCTCACCGCCGTCGTTTTGTAGGGGCAAGGGAGGGCGCGAGCTCGGCTGCGCCTTGGATCAGGGGTTCGCCAGAGTCTCGATCAGGGTGACGTTATGGGCTGCGCAGGCCTGGCGCAGGTCCGCCTCGGCGAGGGTGTCGCACACGAAGTAGTCGATCGCTTCCATGCCGCAGACCCGTACCGGGGCCGAGCGGCCGACCTTGGAGCTGTCGGCAACGAGGATCACCTTGCGCGCGTTGCGGATGATCGTCTGCGAGACTTCTACCTCGTCGATGGCGAAATCGAGCAGGCTGCCGTCGGGATCGAGCGCGGAGATGCCGATGAGCGCGTAGTCCACGCGAAAGCTCTCGATGAAGCGCATGGCAAGAGCGCCCACCACGGCGCGGTCGGCGGTGCGCACCTTGCCGCCCACACACACCAGTTCCATGGACCGGTGGGCCGAGAGCGTATCGATCACGTTGAGGTTGTTCGAGATCACCATGAGATTGCGGTGGTTGCCGAAATTGGCGGCCACCGCCTCGGTCGTGGTGCCGATGTTGACGAACAGTGAGGCGCCGTCTGGGACTAGCGCCGCCGCCGCCGCGCCGATCCGGGCCTTCGCGTCCGAGGCGACCGAGCGCCGCGCCTCGTATTCCAGATTGATGACGCCCGAGGTGACCACCGCGCCCCCGTGCACGCGCGAAAGCAGCGCCTGCTCGGCCAGCACATTGAGGTCCTTGCGGATGGTCTGGGGGGTGACGTCGAGCCGCGTGGCCAGATCATCGACCTCGACGCGGCCCGCGCCGCGCGCGATCTCCAGAATGCGCGTGCGCCGACGCGTCACGATATCGCCCTGGCCGTCCTCGATGCTCGTGTGCGCGCTCATGCGCCTGCTGCCCCCGTCATGGCGTCACCCTAGCCGCGCGCGCGCGCTGTGCAAAGCGCAGGCGCTTAGGCGCTGTGCGAAAGGTAGCTGTCGAGCCTGGCAGCGGTACCTTCAGGTACATGCAGGCCCAGCTTGGAACGGCGGTAGAGGATGTCCTCAGCGCTGCGGGCCCATTCGTGGGTGACAAGATAGTCAACCTCGGCGGCGTGGAGGCCGCCGCCGAAATCCTCGCCCAGGTCCGCTGGCGTCTGCGCGCCCGACAGGATCGTCTCCGCGCAGGTGCCATAGGCGCGCGCGAGGCGGTGGAGAAGGGCGCCGGGCATCTGCGGGAAACGGCGGGTAAGGTCCTGCACAAAGCGCGCGAAGTCGCCTCCCGGTATCTCGCCGCCGGGCAGAATCGCACCGCCGGTCCAGGCGGCCTTCGCCTGCGGGAAGACGTGCGCGATGTGCTCCAGCGCGTGCTCGGCGAGCTTGCGGAAGGTGGTGATCTTGCCGCCGAAGATGCTGAGCATCGGTGCGCCGGTGTCCGGACGGTCGAAGTCGAGCACATAATCGCGGGTCACCGCCGAGGCGTTGGCGGCGTGATCGTCATAGAGCGGGCGGATGCCGGCATAGCTCCAGGCGATGTCGGCGGGAGTAGTGGTGCGATCGAAATAGCGGTTGGCGGTCTCGCATAGATAGGCCGTCTCGGCCTCGCTGATTTCGGCCTTGCCGGGCTCCTGCGTCCAGGGTTCGTCGGTGGTGCCGATGAGCGTGAAGTCGCGTTCGTACGGAATGGCAAAGACGATGCGGCGGTCCGGGTTCTGCAGCATGAAGGCGTGATCGCCCTCGTAGAGTTTGGGCACGACGATGTGGCTGCCCTTGACGAGGCGTACGCCGCGATCGTTCTTCGCGCGGCCCAGACGCTGGAGCACCTTGTCGACCCAGGGACCCGCCGCGTTGACGAGCATTTTTGCACGCACCTCACGCGCGCCATCGGGGCCTTCGATCTGCGCGGTCCAGGTGTCATTCTGGCTGGTTGCGCCGGTGAGGCGGGTGCGGGTCTCGATCCGCGCGCCGCGCGCGGCTGCGTCCATGGCGTTGAGGACGACGAGGCGGCTGTCCTCGACCCAGCAGTCGGAATAGACGAAGGCCTTGCCCTTGCTCGTGTCCGCGATTGGAGAGAGGCCGCGGCCCTGCGGCGCGGTGTCGAGGTTGAGCGTCTCGGTGCCGGGCAGGGTCTTACGTCCGCCGATGTGGTCGTAGAGGAAGAGGCCGAGGCGCACCATCCAGGCCGGACGGGGAGATTGCGACTGGGGCAGGACGAAGCGCAGCGGCCAGATGATGTGCGGGGCCATGGACAGCAGGCGCTCACGCTCGATCAGCGCTTCGCGCACAAGGCGAAACTCGTAGTATTCGAGGTAGCGCAGCCCGCCGTGGATCAGTTTGGTCGAGGAGGAGGAGGTGTAGCTGGCAAGGTCGTCCTGTTCGACCAGCAGCACCGAGAGCCCGCGCCCGGCCGCATCGCGCGCGATGCCAGCCCCGTTGATGCCGCCGCCCACGATCAGCAGGTCGTAGGTGGGCTCTTGCGTGGAATGAGGCGTTGCGGACGACACGGTGGGAACTCCCTTCAGGGTGGCTTGGTAGGGAAACACATCCCGGTGAATTTCGTTTCGCGCTATAGTTTGGCATAAACGAAAATTCAAACGAAAGTCTTGACCTTCGTATGAAGGTGCGTGCAGGGAGAGCCGGAAAACGAAGACCGATAGAGGGGAGATCTCGGATCGTGCCTGCCGGGACCGAAGATTCGCGCAAGCTGCGCGGCGAACTGATTGCCGAGATGATCGCGGTGATGATCATCGTGACGCTGGGCGATTCCGCCGCGGCCATGATCACGCTCTACGATCCCAGCCCCTATGCGCAGGCTTACTGGGGCGTGTGCATCGCCTGGGGGCTTGCGGTGACCCTGGCAATCTACGTGACCGGCTCGGTTTCGGGGACCCACGCCAATCCGGCGGTGACCCTGGCGCTGATGGTCTATCGCGGCTTTCCCCGGCGCAAGGTTCTCCCCTATATCGCTGCGCAGGTCGCAGGCGGCGTGATTGGCGCCGCGCTCGTCCTCCAGCTTTGGCATCCGGTGATCGATGCGTTCAACGCCGCGCAGGGTCTTACCCGCGCGCAAGGCGGCGCGGCGGGGGTCTTCTTCACGCTGCCTGGCGCACACATCACCCCCTGGCACGCCTTCTGGGACGAGGTCATCCTGACCGCGTTCCTGCTGCTCGGCATCTTTGCGATCACCGACGAGTACAACGAGATGGCACCGCGGGCGAACTCGGGCGCGTTCATGATCGGCCTGCTTGTCGCGGCCATCGGTGCCTCGGGCGGCTATCTCGAAGGCTGGCCGATCAACCCTGCACGCGATTTCGGGCCGCGCCTCTTCGCGACATTCACCGGCTGGGGGGCCTCGGCACTGCCGGGCGCGGGCTTCTACTTCTGGGTGCCGATTGCCGGGCCCTTCGTGGGCGGCCTTGTTGGCGCAGGTCTTTATCACTTCGCGATCAAGCCCTACCTGCGACCCGAGACGAAAGCCGAAAACGCAAACGAAACCACGGTCGAAACCGGCGCCGAATAAGCCGCGTCGAGCGCCCCTATTACCCCGACGGAGAGTTCCCGCATGTCCCAGTCCGGCCCTGTTCACGGTCACGTACTTGCTATCGACCAGGGGACGACCTCGACCCGCGCCATCGTCTTTGATGCCGAGGCGCGCGCGGTGGCAACCGCGCAGTGCGAGTTCGAACAGCACTACCCCGAGCTGGGCTGGGTCGAGCACGACCCGGAGGACATCTGGCGCGACGTGGTGAAGACCGCGCGTGAGGCGATGGGCAAGAGCGGCGTCGCGCCGCAGGGCATCGCCGGGATCGGTATTACCAACCAGCGCGAGACCGTGGTGGTGTGGGACAAGGCGACGGGCACGCCGATCCACAAGGCCATCGTGTGGCAGGACCGGCGCACCGCGCGGCTGTGCGCCGATCTCAAGGCCGATGGGGTGGAGGCCGACGTGCGGGCGCGCACCGGGCTCCTTGTCGATCCCTATTTCTCGGCGACCAAGCTGGCCTGGATTCTCGACAACGTGGCGGGCGCCCGCGCCGCGGCCGAGCGCGGTGAGCTTGCTTTCGGGACCATCGACTGCTTCCTGCTGTGGCGTCTGACCGGGGGCAAGGTCCACGCGACCGACGTCACCAACGCCGGACGCACGATGCTCTACAACATCCGCACGCAAGGGTGGGACGAGGACCTGTGCCGCCTGTTTCGCGTGCCGATGCAGATCCTGCCCGAGGTCCACGACAACAGCCACGTCTTCGGCACCACCGCGCCCGACCTGTTCGAGGCCGAGATCCCCATCGCGGGGATGGCGGGTGACCAGCAGGCCGCGCTGTTCGGGCAGGCCTGTTTCGCGCCGGGCATGGCCAAGTCGACCTACGGCACGGGCTGCTTCATGCTGCTCAACACGGGTGAGGAGGCGCTGGCCTCGGACAACCGCCTGATCACGACGCCCGCCTATCGCCTGAATGGCCAGATGACCTATGCGCTGGAAGGCTCGATTTTCGTGGCAGGTGCCGCGATCAAGTGGCTGCGCGATGGCATCGGGGTCATCACCCATGCGCGCGAGACCAACGACATGGCGACGCAGGTGCCCGATAACCATGGCGTCTACATGGTCCCGGCCTTCGTCGGGCTGGGCGCGCCGCACTGGGACCCGGACGCGCGCGGCGCGATCTATGGCCTGACGCTGGGGGCCGGGCAGGCGCATCTTGCCCGCGCGGCGCTGGAGGCGGTCGCCTATCAGACCATGGATCTGGCCGACGCGATGGTCGCTGACGGTGGCCGCGCGCCCGAGCGGTTGCGCGTCGATGGCGGGATGGCGGCGAATGACTGGCTGTGCCAGTTCCTCGCCGACATGCTCGACGTGCCGGTCGAGCGTCCGGTGCACCTGGAAACGACAGCGCTGGGCGCGGCTTTCCACGCAGGCCTTGCGACGGGCGTGTGGAGCGATCTCGACGCGCTCTCGCGCACCTGGCGGCAGGGCGAACTGTTCCGCCCGGCGATGAAGGCCGAGCGCCGCCGCGATCTTGCCGCTGGCTGGAAAGATGCTGTGCGCCGCACGATCTCGAAATGATCTGGCCCGAAATGAGCCATCACGGCATGTATCTCGCAAGGACGCGCAATTTCTTGCCCTGAGTGAAAAAATGCACCAGATCGTTGCGCCCTGAACAGCCACCCCACCGGGAGAAGAGCACCGTGGCCGCAATGATCGATACCAGCCCCAGTGGCGATGCCGAAACGTTCGGGGAGGAAGTCCCGGGCGGTCACGTCGATGCGCCTGAATTGCGCTACTTCGTTTTCGCGCTGTTCTTCATCTTCGGGGGCATCACCAGCCTCAACGACGTCATCATTCCCAAGCTCAAGGAGCTGTTCACGCTCAGCTTCACTGAAGCGATGCTGGTGCAGTTCTGCTTCTTCACCGCCTATGCGGTGATCGGCATCCCGGGCGCGATGCTGGTGCGCAAGTTGGGCTACATGCGCGGTGCCGTGGTGGGGCTTGTGGTGATGATCGCGGGCTGCCTTGCCTTCATTCCGGCCTCGCAGACGGCCTACTACCCGCTGTTCCTGGCCGCCTACTTCGTGCTGGCCGCGGGCGTGGTGATTGTCCAGGTCGTCTCCAACCCGCTGATCAGCCTGCTGGGGCCGCGCAAGACCGCGTCCTCGCGCCTCACGTTCGCGCAGGCCTTCAACTCGCTGGGCACCACGCTCTTCCCCATTGCCGGTTCGGTCCTCATTCTGGGCAGCCTCGCCAATGTCTCGGCGGGCGAGCTGACCGGCGCGGCGCTCGACACCTACCGCCGCCAGGAAAGCCAGGCGATCGTCCACGGCTATCTCGGCATTGCCGCGGCGCTGGCGCTTGTTGCCCTTGCGGTCTGGATGTTCCGCAACCGCCTTCCTGCCGAGAAGCACGAGGCGCATGCGACCAAGGGCGTGCTGGAACGCTTCGGGCTCGACCTGCTTTCGCGCCTGCGCTTCGGCTACGGCGCGCTGTGCATCTTCCTCTACGTCGGCGCCGAGGTCACCATCGGCTCGCTCATCGTCAACTACCTGATGCAGGACCACGTGATGGCGCTGCCCGAGGCGAGCGCGGGCAAGCTCCTGGGCTTCTACTGGGGCGGAGCGATGGTTGGCCGTTTCCTCGGCTCGGCGGTGCTGCGCCTCGTCAGTCCGGGCAAGGTGCTGGCCTTCAACGCCTGCGCGGCCATCGTCCTGATCGCGGTTTCGACCACCGGGACCGGACCGATGGCGGGCTACACCCTCCTGGCCGTGGGCCTCATGAACTCGATCATGTTCCCCACCATCTTCAGCCTCGCCTGCGAGAAGCTGGGCACGCGCGCGGCCGATGGTTCGGGCATCATCAATGTCGCCATCTGCGGCGGGGCCGTGATCCCGGTCCTTACCGGCGCGCTGGCCGATGCGACCGGCGGCAACCTCTCGATCGCCTTCATCATCCCGGCGCTGTGCTATGCGGTGATCGCGGGCTTTGGCCTCTACGCGCGCCGCCCGGCCTGAACCGGGCGTGCCGCAAGAGGTTAATGAAAGGTCAAGAAAACAGGGCTATTGATACCTGAATGAGCCGTCCGATCATCCCCCGGCGCTCCGTGCGCAAGCCGGTCTCCATGACCGTACAGTGCCGGACCCACAGCGGTCTGCGGGACACAGGCGAGATCTACGATCTCTCGCCCGAGGGGTGCTGTATCCAGATCACGGGCATGTTCTTCAAGGTGGGTGGCCGCATCGTGCTGCGCCCGGCCGGGCTGGAAGCCTTCAGCGGGGTCGTGCGCTGGATCAGCGGCGACTTTGCCGGGGTCGAGTTCGACCGGCCGCTTTATGGCCCGGTGGTCGATCACCTGGCGCTGCACAACCCCTCCAAGGGCATGCCGCGCGGCTTTTGAATCGCGTATAAGGCAGCTGCGTTCAGCCGCGCTGGACGCTGGCCATGGCCTCGGCGCAGACCGGGTAGCCCATGTCCGCCGGAATTGTCAGCCAGTCGCCATCCTCGCGTTTCTCGATCACGGGCCGGATCCGGCGTGGGGGATGGGCCTGCGCGTCGGCACGGGCGTCTGCGAAGGAGGCGTGTCTGGCGAGACGCTCCAGGTTGCGGCGGGTGGGGAAGATGACCCGTCCCTCGCCGCGGTCGCACAGCGCCAGGGTGTCGCGCGCGCTGGCCCAGAACAGATGCGTGTTTTCGGTCTCGTCGACCGCGATATCAACCTGTCCGCTGCCCAGATCGGTCAGGAAAAAGCGGGTGTCGAAGGGCCTGACACCTGGCGCGCACCAGTGGGCGTAGAAGGTGAGGCGTTTGGGATCGAGCGCCCAGCCCATCCGTTCGAGCACCGGGGCAAGAGCGCCCTCGCGCAGCAGCAGTTCGCGGCCCTCGCGCACCGCCTGCGGCGAGACGGCGACCGGGTTGGCGATGAGAAGGCCGGTCTCTTCCAGTGTCTCGCGAATGGCGGCGATCCGGGCCGCCCCCAGCGCTGTGTCCTCATCGGGAAGCAGGCGGCGGGCAAGGGCGGTGTCCTCGGCATCGACGCGTCCGCCCGGAAAGACCAGCGCGCCCGCGGCAAAGCGCATCTTCGGGGCGCGCTTGACCATCAGCAGTTCGGGGGGGGCGCCAGGCCTGGGGTTGCGCCGGAAGATGACGACGGTCGCGGCGGGCACCATGTCCTTGGGCGGGTCGGTGGGAGCGTGGGACGCGGTCATGGGACCGCTTTCGCGCGCCGTGCCGCCGGGGGCAAGAGGGCGGTTGCCTTGCAGGTAAGACACGCGCACGGCTGACGCCCTTCGGGCCCCAGGGAGAAGGGGGCGGCGCTGGCCGCAGGTGCGTTGGTCCCGATGCGCCTCCCGAAGCCAGAACAGGGCCTTGGTGCAGGCGTGAATGTGTCGAGATTTTTTACATGCTGGCCTTGGGGGGGAACCGCGTCGGACGTGCGAATGCGGGTTTTGCGTAATTTTGGAAGTTTGGCACGGTCCATGCTTTGTATCCATTGTACCCAAAGCAGTCTCGATGGGGCAGGGCCATCATGTCTCCTGGCCCTGCCTCCCCGACAGACGCACGAAGGGCCCGGACACCGTAGTGGTCTCCGGGCCCTTCGTGCGTCGGGTGACGTGGCTCGCGCCAGCGAATCAGGCCTGAGGCGCGATTCCCGCGTCGGTGACGAGCTGCTGCAGTTCGCCGGCCTCGTACATCTCCATCATGATGTCGCTGCCGCCCACGAACTCGCCCTTCACGTAGAGCTGGGGGATCGTCGGCCAATCCGAGTAGGCCTTGATGCCCTGGCGGATTTCCTGGTCCTGCAGGACGTCAACCGATTCGAACGGGACGCCGATGTGGTCGAGAATGGCGCAGGCGCGGCTCGAGAAACCGCACTGCGGGAAGAGCGGCGTGCCCTTCATGAACAGGACAACATCGTTGGCCTTCACGAGGTCGCCGATACGGGCGTTAACGTCGGACATCTGATTCAAATCCTCAAAAGCGTATGCGCGTCACTTGGGAACGGCGGTGGTGAGTTGCAAGGCGTGGAGCTCGCCGCCCATGTGGCCTCCGAGCGCTTCATAGACCATCTTGTGCTGCGCGACACGCATCTTGCCCGCGAACTGGGGCGCGATGACGTGCGCGGCGTAATGGTCGCCGTCGCCGGCAAGGTCGGTGATCGTGATTTCGCAGCCGGGCAGGGCCTCTGCAATGAGGCGCTCGATTTCGCTGGCGGGCATCGCCATCTGGGCTTCTCCTATGGCCGTCGTTGGGGGGCAGGGTGCGGCCGGCACCTTGGTCTTGCGCCTCCCCTAGCACCGCTGGCGCACGGTTTCGAGCCGTTTCGGGCGCGGCGCTTGCGAGGTGGGCGGCGTGGTCAGGCCGCGCCGAGAAAAGCGCGGCGCGCTTCGACCTGCTTGGCTTCCAGGGCGGCGCGCACTTCGCCTTCGGTCGTGTCGACCCCGGCCGCGGTAATGTCGCCCAGGAGCTTGCGGATCACGTCCTCGTCGCCCGCTTCCTCGAAGTCGGCCTGGACCACCGCCTTGGCGTAGGCTTCGGTCTCGGCCTCGGAAAGGCCCATGCGCGCGGCGGCCCATTCGCCCACGAGGCGGTTGCGGCGCGCCTGGATGCGGAAAAGCACCTCGGCGTCATGCTCGAGCCCGGTCGGCTCGCCGCCATCTGCGCCGTGCCCCTTGCTGCTGAAACTCTTCATCACACAATCCCGCAAAAGCGTGAGCCCGGCGCACCTGCGCACCGTGTCACGGTTCGTTCCCATTGCGATAGGGCCGAGCGGGGCTGGGTTCAATCCCGATTCCGGCATCGCGCGCGGGGCCCAGAGGCAACCGGCCCGGCGGGAGGGTCCCGCCGGGCCGGAAAAAGTATCCCAAAGGGGATGTGAAGCGCTCAGGCCTCGGCGAGCTTCGGGCTGGCGAGGAAGGGCAGATCCTCGCGCGCCTTGGCTTCGTAAGTGCCGATCTCGGCGTCCTGCGCCAGCGTCAGGCCAACTTCGTCGAGGCCGTTCAGCAGGCAGTGCTTGCGGAACGGGTCGATCTCGAAGGTGAAGCGGTCCTGGAAAGGCGTGGTCACCGTCTGGGTTTCCAGGTCCACGCTGATCGGGTCGGTCGTGGCGACTTCCATCAGGCGGTCGATGGCCTCCTGCGGGATCGCGACGGTCAGGATACCGTTCTTGAACGCGTTGCCCGAGAAGATGTCCGAGAAACTGGGCGCGATGACACAGGTCACGCCCATGTCCAGAAGCGCCCAGGCCGCGTGCTCGCGGCTCGAACCGCAGCCGAAGTTGTCGCCCGCGATCAGGATCGGCGCGCCTTCGTAGGTCGGGTCGGTGAAGACGTTGCCCGGCTCGGCCTTGACCGATTCGAGGCAGCCCTGGCCAAGACCCTCACGGGTCACGGTCTTGAGCCACTGGGCAGGGATGATGACGTCGGTGTCGACGTTCTTGCGGCCGAACGGGTAGGCCCGGCCGGAAACCTGGGAAATCGGGTTCATGGGTGTGCTCGTCTCAATCCGTCTCGGGGGCCTGTTCGGGGTGCGCAGGCGCGTTCGTCTCGGCGCGCGACTTGCGGCGCTTCACGAAGAGCAGCGCGGCGGCAACCGCCGCCGAGCCGATGGCCGCACCGGCCGCGATCGCGGCGCGTCCGGCGAGCGAGGTATCGGGTTCATCTGCCATCTTGCGTTCGTCCTTCAGGCGTTCTCGGCCAGCTCGCGCACGTCGGCGAGGCGTCCGGTGACGGCGGCCGCGGCCGCCATGGCGGGGCTGACGAGGTGGGTGCGCGCACCCGGACCCTGGCGCCCGGTGAAGTTGCGGTTGCTGGTGGAGGCGCAGCGCTCACCGGCGGGCACCTTGTCGGGGTTCATCGCAAGACACGCCGAGCAGCCCGGTTCGCGCCATTCCAGGCCCGCCTCGATGATGATCTTGTCGAGTCCTTCGGCTTCGGCCTGGGCCTTGACCAGGCCCGAGCCCGGCACGACGATCGCCCAGGTCACGTTGTCGGCCTTCTTGCGACCCTTGAGGACCTGCGCGGCGGCGCGGATGTCCTCGATGCGGCTGTTGGTGCACGAGCCGATGAAGACGTTCTGGACCTCGATGTCGGTCAGCTTGGTGCCGGGCGTCAGGCCCATGTACTCAAGGCTGTGCGCGACGGCCTGGCGCTTGGAGGCGTCGGCGAAATCGTCCGGCGAGGGGACGACCGCGCCGATGGGGGCGGTGTCCTCGGGGCTGGTGCCCCAGGTCACGGTGGGCTCGATGTCCTCGGCGCGGATGTGGATCGACTTGTCGTAGGTCGCACCCGGATCGCTCGCCAGGCTCTTCCACCAGGCAACGGCCTTGTCCCAGTCCGCGCCCTTGGGCGCATAGGGGCGTCCCTTGACGTAGGCGAAGGTGGTCTCGTCGGGCGCGATCAGGCCCGCACGCGCGCCCGCCTCGATCGACATGTTCGAGACCGTCAGGCGGCCCTCGATCGACATTTCGCGGAACACGTTGCCGGTGTACTCGATGACGTAGCCGGTGCCGCCTGCGGTGCCGACCTGGCCGATGATGTGCAGGATCACGTCCTTGGGCGAGACGCCTGCACCCAGGGTGCCCTCGACATTGACCTGGAAGGTCTTGGACTGCTTGAGAAGCAGGGTCTGCGTCGCCATGACGTGCTCGACCTCGCTGGTGCCGATGCCGAAGGCCAGCGCGCCCAGGCCGCCGTTGCAGGCGGTGTGGCTGTCGCCGCACACGATCGTGGCGCCGGGCAGCGAGAAGCCCTGCTCGGGCCCCACGACGTGGACGATGCCCTGTTCGGGATCGGCATCGCCGATGTAGCGGATGCCGAATTCAGGCGCGTTCTTTTCCAGCATGTCGAGCTGTTGCGCGCTCTGCGGGTCGGCGATGGGAACGCGGTTGCCGGCCGCATCGCGGCGCGCGGTGGTCGGCAGGTTGTGGTCGGGAACCGCGATGTGCAGGTCCGGACGGCGCACCTTGCGCCCGTTCGCGCGTAGCGCCGCGAAGGCCTGCGGGCTCGTTACCTCGTGCACGATGTGCCGGTCGATGTAGATGAGGCAGGTACCGTCGTCGCGGGTGTCGACAACGTGGGCGTCCCAGATCTTCTGGTAAAGTGTGCGCGGCTGTGTGGTCATGATGCGAGCCGATTAGGCCCCTGCGCTTTGCAATTCAAGCAGTACAGCGCAGGCCATGTGTTTGATTTATCCGGCAGGAGGACGAACGGCGTATTTTTCAACCCGCTAAGGGGACAAGTTGCGCCACGAAGATGCGATGAACGGCATGAGATCAGGCGCTGACACGGGCGCTGCATCGGTCTAGGAGAAAGGAGTGACTGTTCTTATCGCCATTCTCATCGTTCTTGCGAGCGCCGCCGCCATGGAGCTGGTCGCCTGGTCGAGCCACAAGTACATCATGCACGGCTTTGGCTGGGGCTGGCACCGCGACCACCACGAGCCGCACGACAAGCTGCTGGAAAAGAACGACCTCTACGCGCTGGTAGGCGCGGGGATGAGCATCTCGATGTTCGCGCTCGGCTCGCCGCTGGTCATGGGCCAGCACGCCTGGTGGCCGGGGACGTGGATTGGCCTTGGCATCCTCGTGTATGGCATCATTTATACGCTGATCCACGATGGCCTCGTCCACCAGCGCTATTTCCGCTGGGTGCCCAAGCGCGGCTACGCCAAGCGTCTGGTTCAGGCGCACAAGCTGCACCATGCGACGATCGGCAAGGAGGGTGGGGTCAGCTTCGGTTTCGTCGTGGCGCGCGACCCTGTCCGGCTCAAGCAGGAGCTCAAGGAGCAGCGCCGCCGGGGCATCGCGGTGGTGCGCGAGGCGGTGGAGGACTGAGCAAAAGGTCACACAAACGGCAACCTGCCACGATCTGGCGCGTTACAGGCGTTCCAGATCTTTCAGGAGACATCCGAACGTGATCGATACCGCCGGCTCCGGTGCAGGGACCTCTTCCGGTCCTGCCGAGGCGGAGCAAACCGAGGAAGAACGCGAGGAGGAACTGCGCCGCGCCGAACAGAAGGCCGAGCGTGAGAACGTCGAGCGTGAAATCGAAAGCGGCAATTCCACCCTGACCCGCCGCGAACGCCGCCGTGTGTCCGCGCACAGCCGCCTGTCCGCACTCACCGTCTTTTCGATCATCCGCAGCGAGGGCGAGGAGGAACTGCGCCGTCCGACCTCCTCGCTGTGGTGGTCGGGCATTGCCGCCGGGATCGGCATTTCGACCTCGGTCTTCGCACAGGCGCTTCTCTACGAGGCGCTGGAAGGCAGTCCGAACCGCTGGGTCGTCTCGAGCCTGGGTTATTCGGTGGGCTTCATCCTCGTCATCCTCTCGCGCCTCCAGCTTTTCACCGAGAACACGCTGAGCGTGGTCCTGCCGATGCTGTCCGAGCCGAGCTGGGGCAAGTTGGGCCTCTCCGCCCGGCTCTGGACCATCGTCCTCACCGCCAATTTCATCGGCACCTTCCTCACCGCCTTCTTCGTGATGGTGATGTCCGACGGAGGCGATGCCGAGGCGAGCAGCCATGTGACCGCCATGCTCGAGGTCTCGAAACACGCCGCGCAGTCGCAAGGCTGGACCGCGCTGGTAAAGGGCATTCCGGCAGGCTTCTTCATCGCGGGGCTGGTGTGGATGCTGCCCAGTTCCAAGGGCTTCGAGCTGTGGGTCATCATGGTCTTCACCGCGCTCATCGCGGCGGGCGGCTTTACCCACGTCATTGCGGGCTCGACCGAGATGTTCATGCTTGTCATTGACGGGCAGAAGTCCATCGAGGCGGCTTTTACCGGCTATCTCCTGCCGACTTTCGCGGGCAACGTGATCGGGGGCACCGGACTTTTCGCGATGCTCTCCTACGGCCAGATCCACGCCGAGATCTGAGGCCGCACATGACGCCGCGCACACCTCCGCTCGACGCCGGGGCGACCCGCGTTCTTGACTTCTGGTTTCGCGAACTGACCCCCGGCGACTGGTTCGGGGGCGGTGTGCAGCTCGATGAAAAGGTGCGCGCGCGCTTTGGTGCGGTCCATGCGCAGGCGCTGGAAGGCGCCTGTGATGGCTGGGCCGAGACCCCTCTTGGGCGTCTGGCGCTGGTGATCGTGCTGGACCAGTTCTCGCGCCACATTCACCGCGACACCGCGCAGGCCTTTGCCGCAGATCGCCGGGCGCAGGAGCTCGTGCTGGAGGGGCTGGAGGCAGGGGTGGACGCGCAGCTCGGGTTTGCCCATCGCCACTTCTTCTACATGCCGCTCATGCACGCCGAAGACACAGCGCTTCAGGCCCGAAGCGTGGCATGCTTTGAAGACTTGCATCGCTTTGCCGGGGAGCTTCTCGCCTTTGCGCGCTCGCACGAAGCCGATATTGCCGCCTATGGCCGCTTTCCCTATCGCAACGCGGCCTTGCAGCGCTCATCGACGCACGAGGAAGAGGAATTCCTGAAGACGCGTCAGGGACCCTGAGAGGCTATTCGGGCCGGGTCCAGATCCATGGGCCCAGCACGGCGAGCACGCCCACCGGGATGAAGGCCAGCGGGAAACCCACGACAAACCAGGTGAAGGGGATGCTCGCGCTCATCGCGAGGATGGCCGAGACCTTGCCCTTGCGGCTGATTGCCCGCCGGTCGCGCCAGGCAACGAGATGGGGGCCGTGCTTGGGGTGGTTGTAGAGCCGCTCGGCCCATTCCGGGTGGCTCTTGGAGAAGCACCAGGCGGCCGCGATGTAGAACACGACCGTGGGCATGACAGGCAGGAAGATGCCGATGGTGCCCAGCGCCACGAACAGCACGCCGCCAAGCATCCAGACCGAGCGCTTGACCTTTTTCAAGCTCGCGCGCCCGGGTCGGATGAAGGATGGGTCAAGACTGCGGGTCCGCGTAGCGCGCCGCAGTTTCCCGGATCAGCGCGATCATGTTGGGAACGCCTTGCGTGCGGTTCGAGGAGAGCTGGTTCCTGAGGTCGAAGGGTTCCAGCGCGGCGACGATGTCGGTCTCGGCAACCTCGGCGGCGGGCTTGTCCTGCACGCCTGCAATGACGAGCGCGACGATGCCTTTGGTGATCGCCGCGTTGCTGTCCGCCAGAAAGTGGAGCGTGCCGCCTTCCGCTTCGGTGGGGTAGACCCAGACCGAGGCCGAACACCCGCGCACCTTGGTTGCGTCGGTCTTGAGCGCGTCGGGCATCGGGTCCAGCTCGCGCCCCAGCTCGATCAGCAGGCGATAGCGTTCATCGCCCTCAAGGAATTCATACTCTTCGCGGATGTCATCAAGGCTGCGCATGCAACGTCATTTAGGGCCCTGTCGCCACAGGGCAAGGGGGCTTGGGCGAGCGGCGCGGCACGACAGCGCTGCAATCGAAATAAAGAGACAGTCAGAGACGAAGAAAAGACGGATTCAAGGGGTCATCACCCCTTGACCCCCAAACGGGCGACCTCACCTTCCGCGCGCCACCCTGGCTGAGAAAGGTGAGGTCGCCCGTTTTGGGGAGCCCGAGGGGGATGGCCCTCGGAAATTTCTTCCTGCTTCCTCCTGTTTTTCGGCCTCACGCATCACGCCAATTGCACCTGCGCGCGGTTCCTGTCAGGGAAAAGGCCATGAACGCTTCTGCCGCCGCCGACCGCAGCCATCCCTTCTTTTCGCTGCACGAGCATGGTTTCGTGCGCGTCGCGACCTCGACCCCGCATGTGCGGCCCGCCGATGTCGCCTTCAACCGCGATGCGATCCTGGCGGAAGCGCGGCGCGCGCATGACGCGCATGTCGATCTTCTCGTCTTTCCCGAGCTGTGCCTTTCGGCCTACGCCATCGATGACCTCCACTTGCAGGGCGCACTGATCGCGGCGGTGGATGCCGCACTCGCCGAGCTTGTCGCGGCCAGCGCCTCGCTTTCGCCGGTGCTGCTGGTGGGGGCCGCGCTGGTCCACGGCTCCAGCCTCTACAACTGCGCGGTGGTGATCGCACACGGCAAGCTCCTGGGTGTGGTGCCCAAGTCCTTCCTCCCCAACTACCGCGAGTTCTACGAGAAGCGCTGGTTCGCAAGCGGCAAGGCGGTGTGCGGGCAGTCGATCACGGTGGCCGGACAAAACGTGCCGTTCGGCGTCGATCTCGTCTTTGCATCCGAAGTGCTCAAGGATTTCCGCTTCTTTGTCGAGATCTGTGAGGATGTCTGGGCGCCCACGCCCCCCAGCACGCTGGGCGCGCTCGCCGGGGCGACGATCCTGTGCAATCTCTCGGCCTCCAACATCACTATCGGCAAGTCGGACGAACGCCACGCGCTGTGCAAGGCCCAGTCCGCGCGTACGTCCGCAGCCTATGTCTATTGCGCGGCGGGGCATGGCGAGAGCACGACCGACCTGGCCTGGGACGGTCAGGGCATCGTCTACGAACTGGGCGAGTGCCTCGCGCAGTCCGAGCGTTTCGCGCTCGAGCCCCAGTTGTGCATCGCGGATATCGACTGCGAACGTATCGTCGGCGACCGGCTGCGCCTGCCGACCTTTGCCGATGCGGCTGAACTTGCCGGATCGCCCGCGCAGACCTTCCGCACCGTCCCCTTCCGCCATGCGCCGGTGCGCGGCGATATCGGCCTCCAGCGCCCGATCCGCCGTTTCCCCTTCGTGCCCAACCGCCCGGAAAAGCTCGACGCGGATTGCTACGAGGCGTTCAACATCCAGGTCGATGGCCTGATGCGGCGGCTGGAATCGACGGGCTCGAAGTCGATGGTCATCGGGATTTCGGGCGGGCTCGATTCGACCCACGCGCTGATCGTTGCCGCGCGCGCCTGCGACCGCCTGGGCCTGCCGCGCACCTTTATCCGGGGTTACACCATGCCCGGCTTCGCGACGAGCGAGGGGACGAAGTCGAACGCCTGGAAGCTGATGGATGCGCTGGGCATCACGGCCGAGGAAATCGACATTCGCCCGGCCGCAACGCGCATGCTGGAAGACATCGGCCACGCCTTTGCCGATGGCGAGCCGGTCTACGACGTCACGTTCGAGAACGTCCAGGCGGGGCTTCGCACCGACTACCTCTTCCGCCTTGCCAGCCAGCACAGCGGCTTCGTGATCGGCACCGGGGATTTGTCCGAACTGGCGCTGGGCTGGTGCACTTACGGCGTGGGCGACCAGATGAGCCACTACGCGGTCAACGCGGGCGTCCCCAAGACGCTGATCCAGTATCTCATCCGCTGGTGCGCCGATGGCGAGGACTTCGCGGCCGAGGCCGGGGCGATCCTCCACGCCATCCTCGACACCGAGATCTCGCCCGAACTCGTGCCCGCCGGCGCGGACGGCGCGATCCAGAGCACCGAAGAGAAGATCGGGCCCTACGCCCTCAACGACTTCTTCCTTCACCACATCATGCGCTACGGCCAGACGCCCTCCAAGGTCGCGTTCCTTGCCTGGCACGCCTGGCACGACGCCGCGCAGGGCCAATGGCCCGACGGCTATCCCGCCGACCGGCGCGTGGCCTATGACCTGCCGGTGATCCGTGCGTGGCTGGAGAAGTTCCTGCGCCGCTTCTTCGCCTTCAGCCAGTTCAAGCGCTCGGCGATCCCCAACGGACCCAAGGTCTCCTCGGGCGGGGCGCTCAGCCCGCGCGGGGATTGGCGCGCGCCGTCGGATGCCCGGGCCGAGGTGTGGCTGGCGGAGCTGGATGCGAAGGTGCCTCTGGAGGGATAATGAAGAAAAGGGAGGTTCCGAGGGTCATTGCCCTCGGGCTCCCGGAATCGGTGAGGGTGGCTTCTGCAGGCAGTAATGCGTTGAAAGACGAAGCCACGGGATAAAAAAAGGGGGCTTCGCCCCCAACATCTTGTTCCCGACCTCACCATTCCTACGCCACGTGGCGGCATGAACGGCCCCAGACAGTTATGGGAGCCCGAGGGCGATGGCCCTCGGACTTATTCAATCCCTTAAACTCTCGATCTCTTTTGCAAGATCCTTGCCCCGGCGTTCGTCGGTGGCGATGCGTTCGAGGACGTTGATGCGTTCGCGCAGCTGGGCGATCTCGTCCTCGAGTTCCTGTTCGTGGGGATCGCGGCGGCCGATGGTGCGGCCATGGTCCGAGCGTTCGGAGGGCAGGTGCAGCTTCTTGGCGCGCAGCCAGGTAATGCAGCCGATGACGAACATGACCACCACGGCCGTCCAGAAACTCATTGTCGTGATACCTTATGTATGGGCGAG